>NZ_JBLYNS010000055.1:0-32086 GCF_049310205.1 Endozoicomonas sp. ALC013
CGGACAGCCTCCTAGTCCGGAGCTGTTATGTCGCAATTTAATATCCTTAATCTACCCAAACCTTTTTACCTGATCTTTTTTATCAAGTTATGGGGGCGCTTTGGTTACGGCCTTCAGGCTCTGTTATTACTGTACCAGGTGCGTCAGCTGGGAATGGAGGATGACCACGCATTTATTACCTTTGGTGCTTTCAGTGCCTGTGGTGAAAATGAGCTAATCTGTGAAGGTCGGTATTTATTGTGAGGTGAGTGCTTATGCCGTTTGTCTCTGTGAAAACGGTCAAGGGGCTGTTTAATGAAATCCAGAAGCAGGAAGTGATGGATGGAATCTCTAAGCTGCTGGTGGAGGTTGCAGCAGGTGGTGAAGATCGTTTTCAGCAGGCGGTCTGGGTGGTCATTGAAGAGGAGGAGCCCGGAAACTGGAGTCTTGGGGGGAATAGCCCGGAGCTGGAGGCATCAAGACAAAAGCGGGGAACCGGTAAGCCCTGACACCAGAAACGATAATTTCATAAGGTTGGTTACTTATTGGTTCCCTTGGTAATTACCCTGCTATAAGATGCGAAAAATAAAAGACAATAAGCATGTGATGGAGTGATTGTGCCGGAAGTCGTGATCAGTGGTACCGGGTTATATACCCCACCGGGGGCCATCAGTAATGATGAGCTGGTCAATGCATTCAATGCCTGGGTCGACCAGCAGAATGAAAACAACAAAGAGGCCATAGCCGCCGGTGAATTGGAACCGCTGGCCCGAAGCAGTAGTGAGTTTATTGAAAAAGCCTCCGGAATTGTTAGCCGCTACGTGGTTAACCGGGAAGGTGTTCTTGATCCGCAGAGAATGGTTCCACGAATTCCCGAGCGTGGCAATGAGGATATCTCTGTCCAGTGCGAAATGGCACTCCATGCTGCCAGAGGGGCTCTTGCCCAGGCCCGGGTAGAGCCATCCGGCGTGGATATGATTATTGTCGCCTGTTCCAATATGCAGCGCCCTTACCCGGCCATTGCCGTTGAGATCCAGCAGTTTCTCGGTGGCGGTGGTTATGGTTATGACATGAATGTCGCCTGTTCTTCGGCTACCTTTGGTATCCAGGCTGGCGTCGACGCTATTCGCAGCGGGTCTGCAAAACGGGTATTGATGGTGAACCCGGAAATTTGTTCAGGTCATCTGAACTTCCGTGACCGGGACAGTCACTTTATTTTTGGTGATGCCTGTACTGCCGTATTGCTGGAGAGTGAAGACATTGCCAGGCGGAAAGATGGCTACCGGGTACTCGGTTGTCACCTGTGGACTCAGTTCTCCAATAATATCCGTAACAACTTTGGCTTTCTGAATCGTGCGGATGAAACCGGTGTCGGCAAGCCCGACAAACTGTTTGTCCAAAATGGCCGGAAAGTCTTTAAAGAAGTTTGCCCCCAGGTGGTGAAGCATATTTCTGATCACCTTGAGTCTCTTGCACTGACCCCCGGTGATTTGAGCCGTCTATGGCTGCATCAGGCAAACTTGAATATGAACCAACTGGTGGCGCGCAAGCTGCTGGGCCGTGAGCCGAAGCCCCGGGAAGCGCCGGTGATTCTTAATGAGTACGCTAATACCAGTTCAGCCGGTTCGATCATTGCCTTTCATAAACACTCGCTGGATCTGACATCGGGGGATAAAGGTGTCATTTGCTCTTTCGGGGCAGGTTACTCCATCGGTAGTGTGGTGGTTGAAAAGCAGTAATTTTCATATTGGTTCCTGGGACATGGTTACAATGAGTTTGACGGGCTGTCGTGCCTCCGTACTCCGTTCGTCCTGAGCTTGTCGAAGGACCCATAGGGCCTAAAGGCGGAAACTCCGGACTTTGATAGATCGTGCCAAGCACCCTTCGACTCCGCTCAGGGTGAACGGAGATTTTACACGTCAAACTCACTTCAACCATGTACCAGGCCCAGGTGATAAGTCCAAACTTGTCACCGGGCTTCCGGCTGTATATGCTTGTCCGCTTTTTATTGAATACGTCAATAAATTTGTCACATTCCAAGCCAGACGATGTCTCTATAATACGATCTCTTGCCGCAGAGAACGGATGGCTGGCAACAGGAGCTTTTCATGCGCGTTATTCTGCTGGGTGCACCGGGCGCCGGTAAAGGGACTCAGGCTCAATTTATCATGGAAGAGTATGGTATTCCCCAGATCTCTACCGGGGATATGCTGCGGGCTGCGATCAAGAACGGCACTGAGCTGGGCAACAGGGTCAAGGCCGTCATGGATTCCGGGGCGCTGGTTTCTGACGACATCATCATTGCCCTGGTCAAAGAGCGTATTGCTGAGAGTGATTGCGCCAACGGTTTCCTGTTTGATGGCTTCCCACGCACCATTCCCCAGGCAGAAGCCCTGCGTGATGCCGGTGTTGCCATTGACCACGTTGTGGAAATCGCGGTTGATGATGAAGAAATCGTCAAGCGCATGAGTGGCCGTCGCGTGCACCCGGAAAGTGGTCGTACTTATCATGTGGTCTTTAATCCACCCAGAGAAGAGGGTAAGGATGATGTGACCGGTGAAGCCCTGGTGCAGCGCGCAGACGATGAAGAAGAGACGGTACGCAAGCGTCTGGGGGTCTACCATGATCAGACTGCGCCATTGGTTGAGTTCTATCAGCAAGTGGGTGGCGATACCCGTTACAGCCGCATTGAAGGTGTCGGCTCTGTTGATGAAATCAAACAGCAGGTGCTGGACGCGCTGAAGCCTGTTCTCGCCTGAGTGAGATAGTTGCCTGATGTTGTTGCCCGGGCAATAACTGTTGATCAAAACAAAAGTCGGGGGTGTGAGAAAGCGCCACCGGCTTTTTTGTAATGACTGAAAATACGGTTGTAATGAACTGCCGGTCTTATCAAAATAGTCGGCTGGCCATGTTGCTGACGCTCACCAAAACAGTAAAGACTCCCCATGAAACTGCTTGCTCTTGATACCGCAACGGAAGCCTGTTCTGTTGCCCTTAACCTTGATGGCGAAGTGATTGAACGATTTGAGCTGACTCCCCGCCGACACAGCCGTGATCTGCTGCCAATGGTTGAAGACGTTCTGGCTCAGGCCGGCTTAAGCCTTAAGCAGCTGGATGCCCTGGCCTTTGGCCGGGGGCCTGGGGCATTTACCGGCCTCAGGGTGGCGACCGCCATGGTTCAGGGGTTGGCGTTTGCGGTTGATCTGCCGGTGGTTCCGGTCTCGACGCTGGCTGCTCTGGCTCAGCAGGGGCTCAGGGAGCACAAGGCAGCAAAAGTGTTGAGTGCCATTGATGCCAGAATGGATGAGGTATACTGGGGTGCGTTTTCCGAGTCGGATGGCTTAATGGTGCCGGTTGCTGCGGAAATAGTGACCCTGCCAGAAAACGTTGTAGTACCGGTTATGGATGGGTACTGGTTCGGGATGGGCACTGGCTGGGCATTCAGACATCGACTGTCGGCCACCGTGGTTGATTGTCAGATTGAAGCCTGGCCCAGGGCCCATTATATAGCCCTGCTGGCTGCTGCCGACTTTAAACGGGGTAAAGGGCTGCCTGCGGAGCAGGCCATGCCGGTTTACCTTCGGGATAAGGTAGCTCTGAAAAAATCAGAACGTTAAGACAAGGACGGATCGTTATGGACACTCTACAGACCATTATCCTGGCGCTGATCCAGGGCATTACCGAATTTCTTCCAATCTCCAGCTCGGGTCACCTGATTTTGCCCGCCCAGCTGCTTGGCTGGACGGACCAGGGGCTGGCATTTGATGTCGCTGTGCACATTGGTACGCTGGCTGCCGTCATTGCCTATTTCTGGAAAGACCTCTTTGCCATTGCCCGTGACTGGCTGGGCTCTCTGGTGGGGAAGGGCGCTACCGTTAACAGCCGTCTTGGCTGGTATCTGATTTTTGCCACATTGCCCGCCGTGGTATTTGGTCTGGTCCTGAAAAAAATGGGTCTGGATGAGGCGATGCGGACCGTTGCGGTTATTGCCGGTACCACCCTGATTTTTGGTGCCCTGCTGGGTTGGGCAGATCTGCAAGGCAAACGTATTCAACCCCTGGAGCAGATGTCTTTCAGGCAGGCGATGCTGATTGGCCTTGCCCAGGCGCTGGCGCTGATCCCGGGCACATCCCGTTCTGGTATTACCATGACGGCCGCGTTAATGATGGGCTTTACCCGTGATGCGGCTGCCCGATTCTCGTTCCTGCTGTCCATTCCTGTGATTCTGGGGGCGGGTAGCCTGTTGATGCTGGATCTGGCAGAAAGCACGGTGCCGGTGGACTGGCCGACACTGTCCCTTGGAACCCTGGTGTCGGCTGTCAGTGCCTGGCTCTGTGTGCATTTCTTCCTGGCATTTATCAACCGTATCGGGCTTATGCCATTTGTTATCTATCGGATGGTTCTGGGTGTGGTGCTGCTTGGGTTTGTATTCTTCTAGAAGGGAATAATGATCGGCTGAGAACCAGCCGATCATTTAACTGCCGGTTTCAGACACCTTTGATTCTATCGTAAGTCTTGTAGAGAATCGCTTCTTCCTTGGTGATTCGCTTGCTCAATGCCTTGATGATGTTGTTGCAGTCCTGCTGAAAGTTTTCGTTGGTATTATCACCATTTTCATACAGGGCGAAAAAAACCATCACGTCGGCAGAAATCTTATCCATATCCAGCGCATAGTCAGTCAGGGTAGACTTCAGGCTGTCATCGTTCTCAGCGGCTTCCCGCAATACCGGATACAGGTACTTATCTTCTTTGTTTAAGTGGGCCAGCAGCATTTTTTTTGCGGAAAGTATCAAATTTCGACCTTGCTGGTTGTCAACACCCACTTCACGTGCTTGTAAAAGCAGGTCACTGATTTGCACGTGTTCACTTTTGAATTCCCGGATTAACTGAGACATTTGTGTTCACTCCCTGAACATAACGGTTTCTAATATTTTAGGACGATATTACTACATTCGTCTCAAACCGTTAATTATTAACCGTTTTGAGTGGCTGGCCCACCTTCAGGCTCTGCTTCGACCTCTATTGCCCGGGCAGCCCACTGGCCATTGATAAACAAAGGCATTGTTTATTTTTTGTCTTTTTGGGCAGTTTTTACCCTGCAAAATCCCCCTTTGTGTCAAAAATCCTCTGCTATTCTTGTTTGGTGTGAAAAATCATTGGGGCTCAAATGAGTACGATCTTTTTAGAAATTACGACCTTCATTTGGGAATATTTACTGATCTATCTGCTGCTGAGTGCTGGTGTTTACTTCACTGTCAGAAGCCGATTTGTCCAGTTTCGTTATTTTTTTCACGCATGGAAGCTGACGCTGGGGTCTCGAAAGACATCAGGTAATGAAATCTCTTCTTTTCAGGCCCTTTGTACCAGCCTGGCTTCACACGTGGGTACTGGTAACCTGGCCGGGGTTGCCATTGCTATCTTTATCGGTGGCCCCGGTGCGGTGTTCTGGATGTGGATCGTTGCCCTGCTGGGAATGGCCTCCAGTTTTGTAGAGAACACGCTGGCGCAGCTCTATAAGACCAACAATAAAGATGGAACTTTTCGTGGTGGCCCTGCTTACTATATAGAGAAGGCACTTGGCCTGCGCTGGCTGGGTATTTTATTTTCAGTTCTCTTGTTAACGACCTTCGGGTTTGTCTTCAATGCGGTCCATGCTAACTCGGTATCCCAGGCGGTTTCCGGTCATATGGCGATAAGTCCGGTATTGGTCGGCCTGGTCATTGCCGGTGTGACCGCTGTGATTATTTTCAGAGGGATCCACTCGATTGTTCATTTTGCAGAGTTAGTGGTTCCGGTAATGGCACTGGCTTATCTGCTGATTGCTTTTGGTGTTGTCGCTTTTCATTTGAATGAAATGCCTGCCGTTATCACGTTGATTTTTGACAGTGCATTTGGTCTGCATTCAGCCGCAGGTGGTGCTATTGGTTATTCCGTAGCACAGGCCATGATGCAAGGAATCAAGCGAGGCCTGTTTTCCAATGAGGCTGGTATGGGCAGTGGTCCCAATGCTGCTGCAACTGCGACACCCAAACCAAACCATCCGGCGGCTCAGGGCATTGTGTCGATGATCAGCGTGTTTATCGATACCATTGTGATCTGTACAGCGACCGCAGCCATTGTGCTGCTATCCGACCAGCTGGGATCAGGCGGTACCTTCAATGGTATCCAGCTGACTCAGGCTGCGCTCGCTGGTATTGTCGGTGGCTGGGGGCAGTGGTTTATTTCCATTGCTGTCATCTTTTTTGGTTTTACATCGGTGATTGCCAATTATTACTATGGTGAGTCAAATCTTCTGTTTATCCGTAACAGTCCCCGTTTATTGCAGGTTTATCGATCTGTTGTCGTATTTTTGGTCTTTCTTGGTTCAATCGCATCCCTCGAGATGGTATGGTTGGTTGCCGACTTGGCCATGGGGCTGATGGCACTGATTAATCTTGTGATCATCCTGTTGCTCAGTGGCCCGGTTATGCGGGTATTGAGGGATTACGATTTACAGTCAGGATCCGGCCGATCCCCTGAGTTTAACCGCATTCGTTTTCCTTTTCTGGATCGAACGATTGATAAGGATGTCTGGGTTCATAAACCTGAATCTGAGGACTCACTCGAACGCATTGGTAATGCCAATTTTCAGGAGACGAAGTCCTGTTAGCAAAAGTTGAAACGTTGATGTTGGTTGATCTTTATCAGGTATTGCTTATTTGAGGAATGTTGTTGACAAGGTAGTCTTTTACATTGCCTCGTGTTATCTGAAATTAAACAATGAAAGATTATTATCAATAGTGTCATTTAATTGATAATTGGTGTGTTCATTATTTGTTTCCTGATGAAAAAGCCTGTTTTGTAGTTTGCTATTTTGAAATGGTGGGGCTTCCTGATTGTTTAAGAAATGTTTTATTTTACCGTAAGGGTATTCTAAATTTTTGTTCAGGCTTTCAATTGCATCAGTTGTTATTTGTACGTGTTGGTGATCGTTTTATGCGTATTTTTGTGGTTTGTTATTTGGCCTGAATTGGACATAGGATGTGTTGTTGTTAAAGGGTTCCAGGAAGTTTTTAAAGGATTTCCATTGTTTGATTGGTAGGTGTTTATACTTATCATCCAAGGTTTATTCCCTAATGTTATAAATCTTAATTTGAAATAAAAATCGAGAATACACAATGCGCCGGAAATTTTATGAATAACTTAATAGACTCCATCAATGGTCTGCTTTGGGGCAGCATTCTTATGTACCTGCTTATGGGGGCAGGTCTGCTTTTCACGGTAAAAACCCGCTTTGTTCAGATTCGCCGGTTTACTCTGGCAATGAAAACCATGCTGGGCAGCCGTGCGACTGATTGTTCTACTCATGTCTCTCCGTTTCAGGCGTTTTGTACAAGTCTTGCTGCACGGATAGGTACTGGCAACATAGCGGGTGTCGCGGTTGCCATCACTATGGGTGGGCCTGGTGCTGTTTTCTGGATGTGGCTGATTGCGGTTCTGGGTATGTCCACCAGTCTTGCCGAGAATATTCTTGCCCAGCTTTATAAGACCAATAACGGTGATGGTACTTATCGAGGTGGCCCGGCTTATTACATTGAGAAAGCCCTTGGGCAGCGCTGGCTGGGTATTATCTTCTCCATCTCCCTGATTATTGCGTTTGGCTTTGCCTTTAACAGTGTGCAGTCTAACTCCATTGCAGCAGCATTCAGTGGCTACGAAATTCCAACGGAAGCTATTGGTATGGGGCTGGCAATGGTGAGTGCCCTGGTCATCTTCGGTGGTATTCGCTCCATTGCCAAAGTGGCAGAGATGGTCGTCCCGATCATGGCTTTTGGCTATCTGGGTGTGGCCCTGGTGGTGGTATTTATGAATATCACAGAGCTGCCGGCGGTCTTCAGCCTGATTATCAAGAGCGCTTTTGGTCTTGATAGTGCTGTCGGTGGTGGAGCGGGTTACGCGGTATCCCAGGCGATGCAGCAGGGCATCAAGCGTGGTTTGTTCTCCAATGAAGCGGGTATGGGTAGTGCCCCTAACGCAGCGGCAACCGCACACTCGAATCATCCTGCCAACCAGGGCATGATGGGGATGCTGGGTGTATTTATGGATACGATCATTGTCTGTACTGCGACCGCTTCTATTATCCTGATGTCCGGCGTAATGGACGGTTCTGGTGTAACAGGTATCGAGTTGACGCAGCTGGCTCTGGAAAGCCAGGTGGGGCCGGTCGGTAAGCACATGGTAGCTGCGGCTATTCTGTTGTTTGCTTTCAGTTCGATCATTGCCAATTACTACTATGGTGAATCAAACCTGCGCTTTATCATGGACAAGAATTGGCTGGTAAACGTTTACCGTATTGCTGTACTGGGTATGGTGATCTGGGGGGCAAGCAGCAGCCTGCCAACAGTGTGGGCTTTTGCTGATGCTTCCATGGGGATCATGGCACTGATTAACCTGACGGCTATTCTGATGCTTTCTGGTATTGTTGTTCAGGTTCTGAAGGACTTCGATGATCAGGTGGCATCCGGTGTGACACCGGTATTCAATCGTCGCAAGTTCCCATTCCTTGATAAAACCATGGACGCAGACGTATGGACCGAGCACAGCTCAGGTCCGGTTGAAAACTCTGAGAAGGCAAAAGTTAAACGCACTGCGGCACCAGACGTTTAATTCTGACTTGGCTGAAATCAGTGAAGGCCACTTTTTCAGTGGCCTTTTTTTATCCTAAGGAGTTGTCTGGAAATAACTTCCCTATTTTCATTGCCTGACTCCGTTCGGACTGAGTGCAAGCTTGTCGAAGTTCGGTGGCACGACCCTTCGATACTTCGACAATCTTAGCACTCAAGGTGAACGGAAATCGGGAACTTATTAAAAGACAATTCCTAAATACCGCCGTTTGACCTTCGTTTGACCTTCAAATGATTATCAGGTTCAAAATTTCAGGATCAAGACTGAACGATCCTGATTGTGGGGGAGACACGGCAAAAGTTGAAAACTGTCGCTTCATAAAATTATGCAAGATGATTGTTGTTCAACTGACTTTTCTTCCACTTCAGTCGAATATAAAAATCGTCTCTTTCAGCCAACCAGCCGCCACGTTCAAAGTCCCTGCCAACCTCATCTGCACAGATCGCCTGGCGATTTAATGGCAGGCCGTTCAGGCAGCATTCCGCTTTGAAACGCACCAGCGCCAGCATTGCTTTCGCTGCCGTATAATCCTTGACCACATCATCCGGTGTGATCTCTTGGCCAGTCAACGGCGGTTGCCTCAGGCAACATGCCGCTTTGAAGTGCGCCATCTCAAGTTTGCCTCTCGCGCTATTCGGAAAAGCACTAAGCACATCGCCCGTTCTGAGCTGTTGGCCTCTGAACGGCATACGCCTCAGGCAACATTGCCCTATGAAGCGCGCTATCTCCAGTTGGCTTCCCGGACTATTCTGGAAAGCCCTGGTCACCATGTGTGGTAAGACCGGATTACCCAATGGCAGGCCTCTTAAGCAACATCCCTGCTTAAAGAACGCTATCTCCAGTTTGCCTTCCGGGCTATCCGGGAAAGTCTCAAGCACCTCTTTCAGTGAGATCCGCCGGCCGTGAGGCGGCGGTTCCCTCAGGTAACACTGTGCCTTGAAGATGGCCATCTCAAGTTTGCCTTCCGGACTATCCGGGAAAGCCTCGATCACAGCTTCCGGTGAAACCTGCCGACCATGCAGCAGCAGTTCCTTCAGGCAACATTGAGCTTTGAAGAGCGCCATCTCAAGTCTGCCTTTCGGAGTATTCGGGAAAGCTTCGACCACAGCTTCCGTTGAGACCTTCTGGCCATGCAGCGGCATTTTTTTCAGGCAACAACGCGCTTTGAAGAACGCTAACCTCTCTTTGCCTTCCGTGCTATCCGGGAACGCCTCGACCACAGCTTCCGTTGAGACCTTCTGGCCATTCAGCGGCATGCCCCTGATGCAACAATTCGCTTTGAAGCGCGCTATCCCCAGTTTGCTTTCCGGCCTGTCCGGGAAAGCATTAACCACTTCATCTGGTGTGAGCTGAAGGTCATTCCATAGCAGGCCCCTCAGGTAACATTTCGCTTTGTTGTCCGCTCTTTCAAAAAGCAACAATGACATGCTTTTATCGCTGACCAACATTTTTTTAATAACATAGTCTGATCGAAGGCACGACACATGACGTGTATGAGTCGCACTGAAATGAACAAAATCAAAAAAAGATAAATTACTGGCAATGAGAACCAGTAGTTCATCAGGAAGTTTGTTCAAATAACAGCTATCAGGTTGGCAATGTACTTCTTTTACGGTTCTGATACCAAAAAACGCAAATGGAATTGACGAGTCAGGGGTTTGGGGATCAAGAATGTACGACTGTACTCGGGGTGATACAGCAGGGGCTGGAAACATAATATAGATCCTTGTTCACCTTTTTTTCTATGAGCCCGGAGTCTGAAAAAAGTTCCACTCATGACCGGCTTGATCCAGCCCTGAAACGTTTCAAGGCAGGGCTGGATCAAGCCGGTTGTGGATGGTTCGGATAAATAACCGGGCATCTGTAAGCTCAAGATCTGCAAGGGACAACGCCAGGTGGTTTTTGCTGCCATCGGTTATCAATCGCAGGCCGTCAAAGTTCAGCTCACCAAGCGTGCTTGGGATCCGCAGTCGAATCAGGCCATTGTGCCTGAATTCAATCGTTGACAAATCAGGGTTGAATTCAAGTGTGTCAGCGGAGCCTGCTATCAGCAGAGGCTTGAGCAGAGTTTCCAGCGTGCTATCAACCGGCTCCGCATGTTCTTTCGCAAGCAGTGGGTAAACCGGAGTGAGCAGAGCCATTGACAGGGAGGCGGATAAACGCAGCTGGCTCTGGCTGGAAAGTGCCCTGCGCAGTTGCCATCGTGACAGCATGCGCTGTTCTATCAGGTACTCTCCAAGCAGCTGCTCATGGCTTGCTGACTGGTGAATGGCGGCATCAAGCTGCTCTGGAGAGATATATCCTTTTTTTATCAGGATCTGGCCCAGCATTGAGTTGTGGTAAACTGCCTGCCGTTTTTGTTCTTCCATCATTAAAGTCCATGATCTTGCCGGGGCATTGCTTTCAATATCGGCCAACGGGATAATGGTTTGATCATTGCGGATGGTCGAAAGCGGTTGGTCAAACCAGTGCGAAAATCGTTTTCGCCAACTATTCTCGTCATGGCTCGTTGATAACGTGCCATGAATGTTTTCTTCAACAGGCTCATTCATGTCAAAAAATACCGTGGATACTGAGAGCTTTGCCTTTGAGCAGTCTTTGGTGGAGCTGGAGACATTGGTCCAGAAAATGGAGTCCGGCGACTTGAGCCTGGAAGAATCTCTGAAAGCCTTTGAACAGGGCATTAAACTGACCCGTGGCTGCCAGAAAGCATTGACCGATGCCGAGCAGAAAGTTCAGCAGCTGCTTGTGCAAAATGGTGAACTGACCACAGAGCCATTTGCTGCTGACGGTGCAGAGCCTTCAGCAGATAGAGGGCTGTGAAGATGGCAAGCCCTGTGCCGCTTTCAAAATTTATCGAGCAGTGTCGTTTACAGGTGGATCAGGCGCTCACTGAAGTCCTGCCTGATGACAGTAAGGTCAGCCCCCTGCTGCTGGAAGCGATGCGATACAGTGTTTTTAATGGTGGCAAAAGAGTGCGACCAACGCTGGTCTATGCTGCCTGTCATGCTTTGGGTGGGGATGTTAAGCAGGCCAACCCTGCCGCCTGTGCTGTGGAATTAATCCATGCCTACTCACTGGTTCATGATGATTTGCCGGCAATGGATGATGATGACCTGCGCAGGGGCAAGCCAACCTGTCACAAGGCATACGATGAGGCAACTGCGATTCTGGTAGGCGATACGCTGCAGAGTCAGGCCTTTGAGGTGTTGGGCAATGCCCGTTTATGTCCTGATTCAACCCTGACTGACAGTGTTCGATTGCAGCTGGTGACGATCCTCAGCCAGGCGTCAGGACTGGCTGGCATGGCGGGTGGTCAGGCGATGGACCAATGCGCCGCCGGGACGGAGCTGAGCCAGCAGCAGCTTGAGTTGATGCATACCCATAAAACCGGTGCTCTGATTCGGGCCAGTGTCCGTATGGGAGCATTGTGTGCCAGGCCGTTACAGGGCGAGGAGTTGCAGTCACTGGAACATTATGCAAGAGCCATCGGTCTTGCCTTCCAGGTTCGGGACGATATTCTGGACGTTATTGCTGATACGGAGACGCTGGGCAAGCTTCAGGGAGCAGATATGGCTCTGGACAAACCAACGTATGTTTCCCTGATGGGGCTGGAGGCAGCGAAAGCTTATGCCAGAGAGCTTCACCATGCTGCGATCAGCGCCCTTTCCGGATTCGACCATCGTGCTGATTTTCTTCGCCAGATTGCCGATTACATCATTCGAAGAAGCTATTAGTGTTGTAGGTGGCTTCAGGAATCCAACCTATCTGATTTGTCAATTCTACGGGCTAGGCTGCACAACAAGATTGTGCGATGCTATTCCAGTCAGGTTGGGTGTACAATGCCAGCCAGCGGATCATCCCAGACGTTATTACGAGCACATGTTTCACGAGATACCCAAGACACTGCCTGATACTCCTTTACTGGATCAGGTAAATAATCCGGAACAGCTTCGCGCACTTGAAGAATCCCGTCTGCCACAACTGGCCCGGGAGCTGCGGGAGTTTTTATTGTATTCCGTTGGGCGGACAGGGGGGCATTTTGGTGCCGGGCTTGGTGTAGTGGAGCTGACCATTGCGCTGCACTATATGTTTAACACTCCGGAAGACCGTTTGGTCTGGGATGTGGGTCACCAGGCTTATCCGCATAAAATTCTGACGGGGCGCAGGGACAGAATGTCATCCCTGAGACAAAAGGATGGCCTCGCCGCTTTCCCGAAAAGAGATGAAAGTGAGTTCGATACGTTTGGTGTCGGGCATTCCAGTACGTCTATCAGTGCGGCGCTTGGCATGGCCATTGCCGCCCGGGCTAAAGGTGAAAAGAGGCGCGCTGTTGCAGTGATTGGCGATGGCTCCATGACGGCGGGTATGGCCTATGAAGCCATGAATCACGCAGCGGAT
The DNA here is from genome assembly GCF_049310205.1 of Endozoicomonas sp. ALC013. NCBI lineage: Bacteria > Pseudomonadati > Pseudomonadota > Gammaproteobacteria > Oceanospirillales > Endozoicomonadaceae > Endozoicomonas > Endozoicomonas sp. ALC013. Next base: position 13,045 of record NZ_JBLYNS010000055.1, read on the forward strand.
GTAAAGGCCAATATGCTGGTGATTCTTAATGATAACGATATGTCCATTTCCAGAAGTGTTGGCGGGCTCTCCAACTATCTGGCCAAAATACTTGCCAGCCGGACTTACCACCATATTCGTGAAGGCAGTAAAAAGGTTCTGAATGTTATTCCCCATGCCTGGGAGCTGGCAAGACGAACCGAAGAACACGTCAAGGGAATGGTGGTTCCCGGAACGTTGTTTGAAGAGATGGGGTTCAACTATATCGGCCCTATTGATGGTCATGACCTGCCCATGCTGGTTCATACCCTGAGAAATATGAGAGACCTGGAGGGCCCTCAGTTTTTGCATGTGGTGACTCAGAAGGGGAAAGGGTTTAATCCGGCCGAGCAGGATCCGATTGGTTACCATGCCATTACCAAGCTGGAGCCACAGGCAACAGAGAATCTGAAGACGGTTGCCCCCAGAAAGCCCAAATACGCCAATGTTTTTGGACAGTGGTTGTATGATATGGCCGCAGCGGATGAGCGGTTGATGGGTATTACGCCGGCAATGAAAGAAGGCTCTGACCTGATTCGTTTTGCGGATCACTTTCCGGAGCGTTACTTCGATGCGGCGATTGCTGAACAGCACTGTGTCACCCTGGCGGCAGGCATGGCCTGTGAAGGCCTCAAGCCCGTTGTTGCGATCTACTCGACATTCCTGCAGCGTGCTTATGATCAGCTGATTCATGATGTCGCAGTGCAGAATCTGGATGTGCTGTTTGCCATCGATCGTGCCGGCATGGTGGGGGAAGATGGCCCAACCCACGGTGGCTGCTACGACATTGCCTATCTGCGTTGTATCCCCGATATGCTGGTGATGACGCCGGGTGATGAAAATGAAACCAGACAGCTGTTGTCTACAGGTTTTCTTTATAAAGGGCCGGCATCGGTTCGTTATCCCCGGGGAACAGGACCAGGTGCTGAGATTTGCCTTGATCTTGCGCCTTTGCCTGTTGGTAAGGGGGAAATTCGTCGTAAAGGAAGCCGGGTAGCGCTGCTGGTGTTTGGCACCTTACTGGGGAATGCCCTGGCAGCTGCTGAGTCGCTGGATGCCACGGTTGCCAATATGCGGTTTGTTAAACCTCTGGATGAAGCGCTGGTCAAAGAGCTTGCTGCTAACCATGAGTTGTTGGTGACCCTGGAAGAAGGGTGTATTGCCGGTGGTGCGGGCTCAGGCGTGATGGAATATCTGCAGAAGCAGGAAATTACTGTGCCGGTGCTGAACCTTGGTATTCCTGATACTTACATTGAAGCGGCGAGCCATAAGGAGCAGTTGGCTCAGTGCGGGCTGGATCAGGAGGGCATTATTCGTTCGGTTCGTGACCGGATGGAGCGGATAGAGCGGAAGTCATTTCACCTTGGCAAAACGGCTACTCCGGCTTAGGAGCTGTCCTGAAATAATTTCCACATTTCTGGGTTTCAAAACTACGTTCGTCCTGAGCCTGTCGAAGGGCGTGAACTCCGGCCTCATGTATTGTGCCAATCACCCTTCGACAAGCTTGTATGTTTAACCTGTCTCTGATTACTTGTATAAGTGCAGAGACGGGGTGAGGGGCATCGACTGCTTACTGCCTTCAGGACAGACTGACTCAGGATGAACGGAGATCGAGTTCAAAATGTGGAAATTATTTCGGGGCATTCCTTAGGGGGTTTACCCTGAACAACTGTCTTTCACACGACAAAGTCGAGATGAAAAAAAGGGAGCCAGCTGGCTCCCTTTTTGATGTTATTGGATTTGTTCAGGCCATGTTATACATGTGCCCCAGCTTCCACACTTTAGTGGCCAGATAACGCTCGTTGTGAGGGTTTTGACCGGTCTGGTGCGGGATTCTTTCGGCAACCTGAATGCCCAGGTTGGTAAGGGATTCAACTTTGCGTGGATTGTTGGTCATCAGTTTCAGGCTGGAAACGCCAAGATGATCAAGCATGGTTTTGCACATGTCATACTTGCGCATATCCGGCTCAAAACCCAGTTCTTCGTTTGCCTGAACCGTATCCATGCCGCTGTCCTGAAGGTGATAGGCGCGAACCTTGTTCAGCAGACCAATGCCACGGCCTTCCTGGCGGAGATAAAGCAATACTCCCCGGCCTTCTTCAGCAATGCGCTCCAGGGCCGCCTGAAGCTGCGGGCCGCAGTCGCAGCGCATGCTGAACAGTGCATCACCCGTCAGACATTCGGAATGAACCCTGGCAAGTACCGGTCCCCCCTGACTGACATTCCCCATGGTTAATGCCAGATGCTCCTTGCCCGTACCACTGTCTTCGAAGCCATACATGATGAATTCGCCATAGGGCGTGGGTAAGCGAGACTCTGCAACAAAACTAACAGACACTCACTGCTCCTTATGTAGTTCGTGACCGGATTGTATCAGTCTGTGAGGCGTCAGGCGAGTATGGTAATAAGGCAGAAAAATAGAGAGAACTACCGGCTGACCCGGAACAATGGGTTAGTAATTTGCCTCAATCTGCATGACTCCACGATGCTCTGACAGTTTGACGTGTTTCAGAAAGCTCATGCCTAATAATACGATGTCAGGGTAGGAGCCTTCGATAACGGTTGCTTCTACGTGATTTACCCGAATGTTGCCTAGAATCACGCTCGATAAATTTACCTGGTAACCATCAACAAGATCGCTGGCGGTTGCTACTTTAATTGGGTTTCCTGCCTGATAATCGATGCCCAGACGTTTGGCGTCCAGTGAGTTAATGGCTAAAACATTAGCACCAGTGTCCACCAGAACATCAATGGCGCGGTCATTAATCCGTCCCCGGGTGATGTATTGTCCCCGGTTATTTCGGGATATTTTGATGATGGCTTGCTCAGGCTGTTGAATGCCACCGTTCATATCCCGGCTCATCTGGTAGGTTGCAGCTTTGCCATTGACTTCCAGGGTGGCACTGGTGCTGGTCGCTTTCAGCAGTTTTACGCCTGCCACCGATTTTCCATCTGTAGCCAGTAAATGCCGCTGACCGTCGATGATAACCAGTGCTTTATTGGAAAACAGACCAACAACGTTGATATTGCTGGCATAGCTTTGGGTGCTTATGGCCAGGGCCAGAAGAAAGGTTGACAGTCTCATGATGTATTCTTTTCTTATACTTATTGCTTTTGATGATATCAGAGGCTTAAGCCAGGTTAACAATCTCTATGTAGGGTTATGTGAGAACTTCCTTCAGATAGACATAGTGAATGGCCTGCAGGCATAAAAATGCAAAGACACCTGCCACCAGGTCATCAACCATAATGCCAATACCGCCGTGAACTTTTTTATCCAGCCAGCTGATCGGCCAGGGCTTCCAGATATCAAACAGCCTGAACAGGATAAAGCCCAGAAGAATCCATGGCCACCCTGCCGGGGCAGCAATCATGGTTATCCAGAAGCCGCAGAATTCATCCCAGACGATCGCTGGATGGTCATGCACCCCCAGATCTTTTGCGGTCCGCCCGCAGAGCCAGAAACCCACCACGGAAGCGACAACTATAACCCCAAGGTATGTCCAGAGACTTAATCCCTGCAGGAGCAGGTAAAAGAACACGGCGGCAATGGTGCCGAAGGTCCCGGGCGCTTTAGGAGCCAGCCCACTGCCGCAGCCAAAGGCGAGAAAGTGGACAGGATTTTTCCAGCAGGTTTCTCTTGGTGCTATGGCTTGTCTGGTAGAGAGCGTCATGGGCTTTATATTCTTTCAGAAATCAAAAATGAGTGTAGGCTTTTTTGCTGAGCAGGTTGCCCTGTGGGTCTCTGATTATTCCAGACTCATCATTAATCTGGCCAATACAGGTAATGCGGCAGCCATCTGAGAGTTTCGCTGGCAGCGTCTGAGCCAGGTGGCGGGGAATCGTGAAACAGAGTTCGTAATCGTCACCACCGGTCATGGCCAGGGTGAGGGCGGTATCCTGGTCATGGCAACGGCCAAGGGCAGCAGACCTGGGAACCAGATCGGGCTCGATTTCTGCGCCTACGTTACTGGCTTCGAGGATATGGCCAAGATCACCCAGCAGCCCATCGGAAATATCCAGGGCCGAGGTAGCACCTGCCTGGCGCAGCCATTGGCCGGCGAATAGGCGGGGGGAGGGGTACCAATAGCGATGTAACAGGTATTTAAGGCTTTCATCACCGCAGGTTTCCGGTGTCTCGCCGCTCAACACAGAAGGCAGAGCCCCGGCTGCATCACCCAGGGTGCCGGTAATACAGATAAGATCACCGGGCCGGGCACCACTGCGTAACAGGGCCTGTCCTTTGGGGACCAGCCCCTGGACCTGTAGCGAGAGGGTCAGTGGTCCTTTTGTGGTATCTCCACCAATCAGCGGGATTTTAAATCGCTGGGCAAGCTGGGCAAGACCTTCAGAGAACTCTTTCAGCCAGAGCTCGGAAACTCTGGGCAGGGTCAGGCCGAGGGTAAAACTGTGCGGATCTGCCCCCATGGCGGCAAGATCACTGAGGCTGACGGCCAGGGCACGGTAACCAAGGGCGAAAGGATCGCACTCACCGGGAAAGTGAACCCCTTCCACCAGAGTGTCCAGTGACTGGGCAAGCTGCATATCCGGGGGGATGTCAAAGAGCGCACAGTCATCACCAATGCCAAGAATGCTGCTGGTATATTGCCCTTGAATCTGTGCGATCTCAGGGCGAGCAAAATAGCGTTTGATCAGCTCGAATTCACCCATTACACCAGTGGCCATAAATCCCCGTTACATGGTCAAGTCGTCTTCTGTGCCTGACATCCGTCATGGCGTAAGCAGCTTATAATCAGCCTATTTTTTCCGGTAGGCTTGCACTTCCTCAGAACGCAGGCGTGGTGCCAGCTTGTCGAGGATGCCGTTAATATAGCGATGGGAGTCCTGGGCACCAAAGCGCTTGACCAGTTCAATGGCTTCATTGATCACCACCCGGTAAGGAACATCCTTCCGGTTGATCAGTTCAAAGCAGCCAATGCGCAGGGCTGACAGCTCCACCGGGTCAAGCTGGCTCAATGGGCGGTCCAGTACGGCGGTCATCGCTTCATCAAGCTGGTTGGTTTGATTGGGCACACCATGAATGATGGCACTGAAATAGTCGGCATCCACTTTGCTGAAATCATTGTCCGTGCGGAATTGCGCTTCAATCTGGTTCAGTGGTGATTTGGCAATTTGCCACTGATACAGTGCCTGAAGGGCCAGCTGTCGTGCTCTTCTGCGAGCCGACGGGTTAAGCCGGTCTGCGCTCTTCTTTTGAACGGGGTTGCCTTGTGGGTTATTCATTGGCGAGGTGCTCACCTCAAGCCTCCAGATTCTATAAAAGGGATATCATTTGAAAGGCACAGGCCTTTCCGCCCTTGCTGCCAGATTTTGTCGGCCACCAGGTTTGTTACCGTCAGAGCATCAAGGGGAAGCACTTCAACTTCCAGATTAACCTGAGACGGCTTTTAAACACATTCGTTAGCAACGCAATCAAAGTGCGGTGTACCACCAGAAGGTGAACCAACCAAATAGTAATAGCAAAGGCAACTTCTGTATTAAATACAGATGAACGATATCCGATCAGTTTACATGATCGGGTAACGTTCATTGTGATTTTTTTACGCTATTGAGGGGCTATTTCCATCGGATGAGTTACTCACCAAATGGCAGATACTCCACAACTTCCAGGTCAAACCCGGAAAGAGCCGCAAAGCGGATGGGCGAGCTTAACAGGCGCATCTTGCCAACGCCCAGGTCCCGCAAAATCTGTGAGCCGGTGCCAATGGCCTGGTAGGCTCTGGACATTCCATCGGAAGACGAACGCTCATTGGCATCAACAAAGCGCTCCAGGGCCATTCCCAGGTCCTGGTGGCTGCCGGGATCAAGCAGTACAACAACCCCGCAGCCTTCTTCGGCGACCCTGGCCATGGCTTTATGCAGAGACCATCTGGTGCGGGTAGCGTCACTGTGTGCTGCCAGCAGGTCACGGAACGGTTCCATGGCGTGAACACGAACCACGGTTGGTGAGTCCGGCGTGATATAGCCTTTGCTGAGCGCCAGGTGTTTGCAGTCGCTGATGCTGTCCTGGTAAACCGAAAGATCAAACTGGCCAAAGTCGGTATTAATGACCCGTTGCTCAACCTTTTCTACGGTTTTTTCATGGACAATCCGGTAGTGGATCAGGTCGGCAATAGTACCGATTCTCAGGTCGTGCTTTTCTGCAAACGCTTCCAGGTCAGGGCGACGGGCCATTGAGCCATCTTCATTCATGATCTCAATAATGGCGGCTGCCGGTGTCAGTCCTGCCAGACGGGCAAGATCACAACCGGCTTCGGTGTGGCCAGCGCGGCTCAATACCCCGCCGGGTCTGGCACGAAGTGGGAAAATATGACCTGGCTGGACAATGTCGGCCGGGCGTGAAAGTGGGTCAACCGCCGTTAAAATGGTTCTGGCCCGGTCCTGAGCGGAAATACCCGTGGTCACCCCTTCTGCCGCTTCAATGGATACGGTGAATGGTGTGCCATAGCCAGACTGGTTGTCCGAAACCCCCACCATTGGTGGAAGGCCAAGGAAATCACAACGATCGCCGGTCAGTGTCAGGCACAGCAGCCCCCTGGCCTCACGGGTCATAAAGTTAACAATTTCCGGGGTGATTTTCTCCGCAGCGATGATCAGATCACCTTCGTTTTCACGGTCTTCATCATCCATCAGTATGACCGGCTTACCGAGGCGAATGTCCTCTAGAAGTTCTTCGATGGAGTTCAGCTGCATAATGTCCCTCTGATAACCGGTGGTTTCCGGTACGATTTCTTATCAGCTATAAGCGAAAAAATGTGTGGCGGCTATTTTACTCTTTTCGTCAGGGGTTAAAAGCGGTTTGTGGGGAATCTGTGCTTTGTTGTGATTTGCCTGTGATGTTTCTGGACGTATTATTGCTGTTTATCTGGCTGGTCACTATTCAATGGAATGATAAAGGGACTAATTATAATGTTTGGAAATGCATCGGATGTATTAAAGTCTTCTGCTGACGTTCTTGAAAATTGGAACAGTGAAGGTAACCACAGCCGCTGGCGATCCCTGGATATGCAAAAGGTGAATACGTCAGATGGACGACTGGTTTATAAGCTGGAGGTCAAGGAAGGTTTTTTTTCTTATCTGGTCAATCATGTCAAATGTTTCCTCCTCGCACCCCATTACAGGAAAACCATGGAGGAAGCGCTCCAGGCACCCACCATAGAGAAAAGCATAAAGGAGCGGTATGTTGCAGGGGTTAACAAGGGGGGGGGTGCCCTTTGTGAGTCACATACCATATCAGCAATCATTGCCAGCAATCGAGGGTGGCCAGAATGCAAATCGTCAGACAACCGGATCGACAGAGTCAGGCGATGATTCAGGTTATGAAACGGCCAGTAATCTGAGTGACATTCCTGACCCATTGGATGTAGATGACACGGAGCGTGTATATAGGCTTCCTGATGAAGCGCAGGATGAAGGTTATTCTGAGAGCCCTGTGAGCCATAACCATGCTGACGTATTTAATGATGATCTCCAGCAAGCAATAGAGCAGAGCATGGTGACTGAGGTCACGGATCAGTTGAGACGTGCTGACCGAGACCGGGAGGCCAGTGAGCTGTCAGAAGCTATACGTCGTAGCCTGGCTACTGCAACTGATGAGAATGATCCCGCTTTGGCCCGGGCGTTAGCGCTCAGCAGAAAGTCGCAGATACAGGATGAGCAAATGCGTAGTGACAGAGAGCGAGCAGATGTGGCAAAGGCTATTCAGCGTAGCCTGGACTCAGGCACTTCAAAGATTACTGAAAGTGATCCCGCTATGACGCAGGGTCTCGCTTCAAGTAAAGAATCGGACGCCGTTCGACGAGCAAAAGCTATCCGGAAAGAGCGAAAGGCGGCAGCCATACTCGAGAAATACCACCGGAAGTTTGTTAAGACGGTTCGCGATGGCAATTGTTTTTATGATGGTATGTCCAAAATTAGACGTGATGCCAGCATCACGGAATTAAGACAAAAATCCTACGATGAGGGAAAAAGGTGCCTGGATGGTAATGGTAAGCTGGAGTTTCACCCGGCACTCACTTCTTTATTTAAAAAACAAATTGAAAATTTAAAGGAGTCTTATAATTATGCCGAACAGATTGATCTTCGTCTGATGGCGTGTACACAAAATTGCAGGATCATTGTTTGCGATCTTGATGAAACGGTAATCAACGTTCTTGGCTCTAAAGGTGAGCTTGAAGAGTATCCAAAAAAAACATTGTCTGAAGTCATGGGGCAATACCCTGAGGCAGAATTATTTGTGTACGATGAAGAAGGCAAGCACTACATGACAGGCGAGAGATAGCTGTGTTGTGACGGCAGGCTTGCTTTTCATCTTTTGTTGGGAGCAGCTCATCAAGACAATGGTCGCGCTGTGATTTTCCAGTCATTACCTATTGCCCGGATATCCTTGATGACCAGCTCTTTTTTTTCAGACATGCTTTGCAGTGGTATGTTCAATAGGGGTCTTGCTGCTGAGCCCATCAGAATCGGAGCCATGAATACCACCAGCTCATCAATCAGGTTTTCAGCCATCATACTGCCAGCCAGTTGAGCGCCGGTTTCCAGTAGCACCTCGTTACACTCCCTGCGTCCCAGTTCTGCTAACACTGCCGGGAGGTTTACTCTGCCAGCCGTTTGGTCTTCGGCATTATCTAAAACCAGCACTTCTGCACCCGCTTGCTCCAGCTGGGCTTTTTTCTCAGGGCAGCATGGTGAGGTGGTAACGATCAGGCAATGCCCGGGGCCTGAAATAACTTTGGCATCAACGGGCGTTTGCAGTGTGGAGTCCAGAACCACCCGCAGAGGCTGACGTTTGCAGATCGCTTCGGCATTGGCCAAACCCAGTTCATCGGGGCGAACCGTCAGTGACGAGTCGTCGTGAAGGATCGAACCTACCCCGGTGATAATTGCACAACTCTGTGCCCTGAGTTTTTGCACTTCACTGCGTGCCTTGGGGCCGGTAATCCATTGGGATTCACCGCTGGCCATGGCGGTTCTGCCATCCAGGCTCATGGCCAGTTTTGCTCTGACCAGTGGCATGCCCGTAGACATACGCTTGAGAAAACCTTCATTCAGGGCCCGGGCATCATCGGCAAGAACACCGGATTGGATTTCTATCCCTGCTTGCTGAAGCAGGGCCATGCCTTTACCGGATACGGCCGGGTTGTCATCCTTTATTGCCGCAACCACCCGTGCGACACCGGCAGCCTTGAGGGCTTCTGCACAGGGCGGTGTTTTGCCAAAATGGCTGCAAGGCTCCAGGGTTACATAGGCTGTGGCACCTTTGGCCTTTGTGCCAGCCATGCGTAGTGCATGCACTTCGGCGTGAGGTTCTCCTGCCTTTTCGTGCCAGCCTTCTCCAACAATATGACCGTTGACGTCTACAATTAAACAGCCAACTCTCGGGTTGGGCATGGTTGTATACCAACCTGAGCGAGCCAGCTCGATAGCCTTAGCCATAAAGCCACTGTCTATCGCTTCTTGGGTCATTGGAACCTCGGTTATTACTTTTTCTTATCGATAACAATATGGCTGAAAGAGCCATCCGCATTGATTTTGAAAGCTTTGCCAAAACCAACGGTATACTGGCCATTTTCAGGCGTCAGGGCAAAGAGGTGAAAGTCCGGCAGATTGCGCAAGACTTCCACCGTATTGCCAAATTTTTCCTGAATCAGGTCCAGCCAGTGGTCACAGCGTTCGGTGCCTCTTGCCAGCTCATCGGCCTGGCAGTGGAAAAAGGCGCGCTCGCGGGCAAACAGGTTTTTGGTTTCTGACTCAGGGGCTGCAAACAGGATTGAGCACACAGGGTTAGCCAGCAGATTGGGAGTGTGGTGAGTCAGCTCGCTGACGAATATATAAAAAGTACCGTCTTCCCCCCGCAGGTAGGGAGTGTAGCTGATTTCCGGTCTCCCTTGTGGAGAAAGTGTGGAAAGCGTTAACGTTTGATGGCTGTTTACCAGCTTCTCGCAGCGTTCAGCGATGGCCGCAAGTTCTTCACCTTCTATAACTGCTACTTTCTTGCTCATGACTACCTTGGATGAGAATCAGCATCATTAGCGGAGTAATATAACCTATTGCGAGCTTTATTGTCTCTTCGTATAGATGGCGTGCCCAAAGGAGTAGGATAATGGCATCATTGATGCCGGATTATCGATTCAAACAGGCTTTTTCGTAGGGGTGTGACTAACCGATGTGTCCCAGTAGGCTACTTTCTCTTTTCTCTGATTGGTTGCTACAACGATTCTGGTGATTTGACCAGTTCGGGCAAATACTTTTCAAGAAAAATTTGTAATCTGACCCGTATTCATAATCATTATTTCCAAAGTTTTATGAATTAAATTTAATGGATTTGGAGTGAATCCATTTTCAGGAATCAGAACTTAGAATATCCGTAAGGTTAAAAAGTTCAGTTTTAAAGTATCTGTGCTTCCCGAATCATCACAGAGAGGGTTTTCACAATGACCATGGCCATAAACAGCCTTGGAGCCCAATGCATCTCCCGAACGTCTTGCACAAACTGTCTGATCATCATTGCACCTGTAACTTTCACGAAGTGGGGGCAGGTTATCGTTTTTTCCTTAAAAAATAAAAGCCGGATTGCTGTTTTTCCTGCCCTGCTTGCTGTTTGTGGGTAGTCCGATAGACTACGAGGGATTTTTGCAACCGATTAAAATGCCAGAGGGAGTGTGACGTGACCAGAGTTGCCATTGTAGGTGCCGCTGGAAGAATGGGGCGAATGCTGGTGGAGGCCGTTGCCGCTGATCAGCAGTGCCAGCTGGGAGCAGCAATTATCAAGCCTGGCGACAGTCTGTTGGGGGTGGATGCAGGAGACCTGGCAGGGGTTGGCTCACTGAGTGTGCCATTAACAGATAGCCTGTTGGCAGCTGTTAATGACTTTGATGTTTTGATTGATTTTACCACCCCGGAATTGACCATGCAGAATGTTGCCCTGTGCCAGCAGTATGGTAAAGGCATTGTGATTGGCACCACTGGCTTAAGCAATGATCAGAAGGCAGAGCTCGCCAAAGCGGCAGAGGATACCGCCATCGTTTTTGCGCCTAATATGAGTATCGGGGTCAATCTGGTGTTCAAGCTGCTGGAGATGGCTGCCAGGGTACTGGGTGATGATGCAGATATTGAAGTTATTGAGGCGCACCATCGTCATAAGGTGGACTCACCCTCCGGAACGGCGCTGAAAATGGGTGAAGTGGTGGCAGATACCCTGGGGCGTGATCTGCAAAAGTGCGCTGTTTACGGTCGCGAAGGGTATACCGGGCCAAGAGATCGGGAAACCATTGGCTTTGCCACTGTTCGAGCCGGAGATGTGGTTGGTGACCATACGGTGCTGTTTGCCTGTGAAGGTGAGCGCGTGGAGGTAACCCATAAAGCCAGCAGCCGGTTGATCTATGCCCGGGGCTCATTGCGGGCGGTTCGATTTATTTCTGATAAAAAGTCCGGCCTGTTCGATATGCAGGATGTTTTGGGGCTGAAAACCTGAATCCACTGGATTTCAATGAATGATTGCAGTTCAAGGGGCTCTCATGCTTGACCTGTCATCATCATTACAATTCCCTGGGGTATAACAATACCCTTCGTTTTTGCACAGATGGCGTTGTAGTAACTGATTAAACGGGAAGTGATGAACCTGAGATCAACTGTCTGGCTGCATGGTTGATTACTGAAGAGAGCTTAAATCACTGCCCGGTGCGCTGATAATGCGGAAAATGGGTGAAAAAGGAGGTTGATAGTGATGATAGTATCCGGCGTTGTTACCCCTCAGGGGTGGGGGGATTGGTTGGCGAATGAGAGTCTTGATGCCATTCTTGATGGCATTGAAGGTTTCCCGAGGACAGCTGAAGGACAGAAAAAAATGCTTCCGGGCAGTAATACAGCTTGCGACAGAACTGCCCACAGCCTTTGTTCCCGTCATATTGCGCCTTATAATGGCTCTGTTCCAGCGGAAAGCATGGGTAAATCGATGAAAAGGCCGTTGCCTGCATGCACGGACCTTGAAGTGGTGTCTCAGAAATTAGCAAGAAATGAGCTACCCACTTTGAGTAAAAACAACGCGCCCGGGTCAGCAAATAACCACAGGGAGAGCCGTAACTCTGATTTATTCAGGATATGCTTTGAGCATCGGATGGAGGGAATCATCAAAAAAAACAGATTACAGCTCTTGATCGAAACACAGAAAAAAAAGAGTGAGCTGAAAAGCAAAGAAAACAAGGCGAAGAGAGTTTTGGAAAATCTAGGTTTCTGCAGACGCAGTCTGGGTAATTTAATGCATCCTATGGAGTATGCATTCAAGGTACTTTTACACGATGAATCTTCAAGAAAACTGATTAAATTGGAAATAGAGATTCAACAACTGACGCTTGAACTTAAGCAGGAGGAGTTGCAGAAGAAGTTTAGGGCGTGTGTGTATAATCAGGCGATTCGGGAGATGTCCAATTGTGCAGGGTTGGCCGGAGGGGCGGGAAGAGCGGTTAAAGAATATATGAATAAACAAGACTGGGTTGAGTTGCTGCCTCTTGATGCTCTGAATCAAAAATCACCTGGCGACCAAAAAAGTAGTGGACAAGTTAGCTGATTTATAGTCTAATAGCTGAAATTTGCCTTGAATTTATGGTGTTTGCGACAGGGTGCAAGATCAAAAGCGAGATAGTTTTTTAAAACATCTCGCTTTTTTTGGGTCTTCAAACTGGAGGACTTAAAGCATCATAGCGTTCGGGCTTAAGGCGCTCAGGTTCAAGTTCGGGAGGATCCTTTGACTAAGACGGCTGTTTTAGCTCTGGAAGATGGCAGTATTTTCCGGGGAATTGCCATCGGTATTGATGGTGAGACCAGTGGTGAGGTGGTTTTTAACACGGCAATGACCGGTTATCAGGAAATTCTCACCGACCCTTCCTATTCCCGCCAAATCGTTACGCTCACCTATCCCCATATTGGTAATACCGGTATTACTCCGGAAGACGAAGAATCCCCACAAATCCAGGCCGCCGGTCTGATCATCAAGGACCTGCCACTGCTGGCCAGCAACTGGCGCAGCAAAATGTCTCTGGATGATTATCTGAAATCCCGCAATATTGTCGCCATCGCTGGTATTGATACCCGCCGCCTGACTCGAATTCTCCGGGAAAAAGGTGCGCAGAACGGCTGTATCCTGGCGGGAGACGCCCTGACCGGAAAAGCGGCTGAAGCCAAAGCACTGGCCAGGGCCCGTGAATTTCCGGGCCTGAAAGGGATGGACCTGGCAAAAGAAGTCACCACTGACCAGCCCTACACCTGGACAGAAGGCGTCTGGAATCTGGAGACCGACAGTCATGCCGACGTGACGGACCTGCCGTTTCACGTCGTGGCTTACGATTTTGGTGTTAAAAGAAACATTCTGCGCATGCTGGCTCAGCGAGGCTGTCGTCTTACCGTTGTGCCAGCCAAAACACCGGCCGAAGAGGTTCTGGCCATGAATCCGGATGGTATTTTCCTCTCTAACGGCCCCGGTGATCCTGAGCCCTGTGATTACGCCATCGCCGCCATTAAAGAAATTCTGGACACTTCTCTGCCGGTGTTTGGTATCTGTCTGGGACATCAGCTGCTGGCTCTGGCCAGTGGTGCCAGGACCGAGAAGATGAAGTTTGGTCACCACGGTGGCAATCACCCGGTTCAGGATCTCAAGACCGGACAGGTCATGATCACCAGCCAGAACCATGGTTTTGCAGTAGCGGAAGACTCGTTGCCAGAGCACCTGCAGGCAACCCATAAGTCACTGTTTGATGGCAGCCTCCAGGGTATTGAGCGGACTGATCGTCCTGCTTTCAGCTTTCAGGGGCACCCTGAAGCAAGCCCTGGCCCACACGATGTGGCCGGGCTGTTTGACCGTTTTGTTGAGATGCTGAAGGCAGCAAAGTAACCAACCCCGTTTTGATGTGAGAACAAGATGCCAAAACGTACTGATATTGAAAGTATTCTGATACTCGGGGCTGGTCCAATTATTATCGGCCAGGCCTGTGAGTTTGACTATTCCGGAGCGCAGGCCTGTAAGGCGCTGAAGGAAGAGGGGTTTCGGGTCATCCTGGTCAACTCCAACCCGGCGACCATTATGACCGACCCGGCCATGGCGGACTCAACCTATATTGAGCCAATCCGCTGGGAGACCGTCGAGAAGATTATCGAAAAAGAGCGCCCGGATGCGATTCTTCCCACCATGGGCGGTCAGACCGCGCTGAACTGTGCCCTGGATCTGTTCCATAAAGGTGTGCTGGAAAAGTACGGCGTGGCCATGATTGGTGCCAACCAGCAGGCCATCGACAAAGCCGAAGATCGCCAGCTGTTTGACCAGGCCATGAAAAATATCGGTCTGGCAACGCCGCGCTCCGGTATTGCCCATACCATGGAAGAAGCCCGTGCCGTTCTCGATCAGGTTGGCTTCCCCTGTATTATTCGTCCGTCGTTTACCATGGGCGGCACCGGGGGGGGTATTGCCTATAACAAAGCTGAGTTTGAAGAGATCTGCTTCCGTGGCCTCGACCTTTCGCCCACCAATGAGCTGCTGATTGATGAGTCGCTGATTGGCTGGAAAGAGTACGAGATGGAAGTGGTTCGTGACCGCAATGATAACTGCATCATTGTCTGCGCCATCGAAAACTTTGATCCCATGGGGGTTCACACCGGAGATTCCATTACCGTCGCGCCAGCCCAGACGCTGACCGATAAGGAATACCAGATCATGCGTAACGCCTCCATTGCGGTACTGCGTGAGATTGGTGTGGAAACCGGCGGTTCCAACGTGCAGTTTGGTATCTGCCCGGACACCGGTCGTATGGTGGTCATTGAGATGAACCCCCGGGTATCCCGTTCTTCTGCCCTGGCTTCCAAGGCCACCGGTTTCCCCATTGCCCGTGTTGCTGCCAAGCTGGCGGTGGGTTACACCCTGGATGAGTTGAGCAATGAGATCACCGGTGGTGTGGTTCCCGCCTCTTTTGAACCATCCATTGATTACGTGGTGACCAAAATCCCCCGCTTTGCCTTTGAGAAGTTCCCTCAGGCAGATGACCGTCTGACCACTCAGATGAAATCGGTGGGTGAGGTAATGGCCATTGGTCGTTCATTCCAGGAGTCTGTGCAGAAAGCACTGCGTGGCCTGGAAACCGGTGCCACGGGCTTTAACTCCATGTTTGATATCAAACTGGATGCCTGCTCTGATGCAGAACGTGAAGATGCACTGGCCAGAATCCGTCGTGAACTGGTGACACCGAAAGCTGACCGTATCTACTACGTTGCTGATGCCTTCCGTGCCGGTATGACCCTGGAAGCGATCTTTGCTGAGTGCATGATTGATCCATGGTTCCTGGTGCAGATCCAGGATCTGGTGAATGAGGAAGCGTTACTGGCTAATGACGCGGTTAATGACAAAGGTCTGACCTCTCTGTCGAAAGAGCGCCTGTTCCGTCTGAAGCAGAAAGGCTTCAGCGATGCCCGTATGGCTGAGCTGCTGGGTATTCAAGAAGCCGAAGTACGCAACTATCGTCGTAAACAACAGGTCAAGCCCGTCTACAAGCGCGTGGATACCTGTGCAGCTGAATTCCGGTCTACGACAGCGTACATGTACTCTTCCTATGACGAGGAGTGTGAAGCCGAGCCTTCTGGCAGTGAAAAAATCATGGTGATTGGCGGTGGGCCAAACCGTATCGGTCAGGGGATCGAGTTTGACTACTGCTGTGTCCATGCGGCACTGGCGGCGCGGGAAGATGGTTACGAAACCATTATGGTTAACTGTAATCCGGAGACCGTTTCTACCGATTACGACACCTCTGACCGACTCTACTTTGAGCCGGTAACCCTGGAGGACGTGCTGGCCATCATCGATGTTGAGAAACCCACCGGGGTTATTGTTCAGTACGGTGGCCAGACGCCGCTGAAACTGGCCCGTGCCCTTGAAGCCGAAGGTGTGCCGATTATCGGTACCAGCCCTGAAGCCATTGACCGTGCCGAAGACCGTGAGCGCTTCCAGCAGATGATCCAGAAACTGGGTCTGTTGCAGCCCGCTAATGCCACGGTTCGCAGTGAGCAGGAAGCGGTGGCCAAAGCGGCGGAGATTGGCTATCCACTGGTGGTTCGTCCCTCCTATGTTCTGGGTGGCCGTGCCATGGAAATTGTCGCCGGCGAAGATGAGCTGGTGCGTTATATGAAAGACGCTGTTCAGGTATCGAACGACAGCCCGGTGCTATTGGACTACTTCCTGAACCGTGCGGTAGAAGTGGACGTCGATGCGGTGTGTGATGGTGAGCGTGTGGTGATTGGCGCGATCATGCAGCACATCGAGCAGGCGGGTATTCACTCCGGTGACTCCAGCTGCTCGCTGCCGCCTTACAGCCTGAACCGTCGTCATCAGGATGAAATCCGTGAGCAGGTTCGTGCCATGGCGCTGGAATTGGGTGTTGTGGGTCTGATGAACGTGCAGCTGGCCATTCAGGATGACCAGATCTACGTGATTGAGGTGAACCCCAGGGCTTCCCGTACCGTGCCATTTGTCTCCAAGTGCATTGGTCACTCCCTGGCCAAGATTGCGGCACGGGTGATGATGGGCAAAACCCTGGATGAGCTGAACTTTACTGCTGAGATTGTGCCCCCATACTACAGTGTCAAAGAGGCGGTTTTCCCATTCAATAAGTTCCCCGGCGTGGATCCGATTCTTGGCCCGGAGATGAAATCCACCGGCGAAGTGATGGGCGTTGGGGCTACCTTCCCGGAAGCCTTCCACAAGGCGCAGCTGGCTGAGAACATGCAGCTGCCACAGGGGGGTAAGGTCATTCTCTCCGTCCGGGATTTTGACAAACCGGAGTTGCCGATGGTGGCTCGTCTGCTGATGGATATCGGCTTTGAGCTACTGGCCACCTCCGGCACGGCAAAAGTGATTGAAGAAGCCGGTTTGCCGGTCACCACCATCAACAAAGTGCATCAGGGAAGACCGCATTTGGTGGACATGATCGTCAATGGTGATATAGCCTTCGTCATCAATACGACTGAAGGTCGTCAGGCCATTGCTGATTCTTATCTGATCCGTCGCTCTGCATTGACCAATAAGGTGCTATATACAACCACCATGGCGGGAGCAGAAGCGATTGCACGTTCGATCGCCTTTGGATCTGAAAGATTGGTCAGACGGCTTCAGGATCTACACGAAGGTAACGTTGGATGAAAAGAATTCCCATGACGGTGGAGGGTGAAAAAGCCCTCCGTGAGGAACTGGCTCATTTGAAGGGGGTGGAACGTCCTCGTATTTCTGCGGCTATTGCTGAAGCACGTGAGCTCGGAGACCTTAAGGAGAATGCTGAATACCATGCCGCCCGTGAGCAGCAGAGCTTTGCCGAAGGTCGCATCAACGAGATTGAAGCCAAGCTCTCCAATGCCCAGGTAATTGATATTACCACCATCACCAAGACCGGCAAGGTGCTGTTCGGTACCACGATTGTACTGATCAACCTGGATGATGACCGGAAAGTCACCTACAAGATTGTGGGTGATGATGAAGCGGATATCAAAGTGAACAAGATCTCTGTCAACTCACCCATTGCCCGGGCCCTGATCGGCAAGGAAGAAGGGGATGTGGTTGTGGTTAACACGCCTTCTGGCGGTGTTGAATATGAGATCGATGAAGTGCAGCATATTTGATTAACGCATCACTGAGCGCGGTATCTTTTTCCATACTTATTGAAGCCCTGTGTTGTCTGAGGCAGCACAGGGCTTTATTTTTGCTAACGAATTTGTACTGCACTCTTTTTGCGCTTTGAGTAATTGGGATCTTTTCCTGCGATCCATAACGAGTCTCCTTTTTCTCGCTCCAGGTAAGCAGGATCCTGGCGACGATTCCTCTGCCACTCACGGCTGAGAGCCTTTTGGCAGTTTGCGTAATCAGGATTTTTGTAACGTTGTCTGCCAAGCGCCCTTTCGCGCTCAGAGAATGCGGGGTCTTTACGGAGCTCCCTTTGGCGCAGTTTGAGGTACTCCAGGTAAGCAGGATCTTTGCGACGCTCCCTTTGATACTCCCTTTGATACTTCTTCAGGCGCTCTGCGAAATCGGGATCATTCATGTAACGCTTCTTTTTGTACACCCTTTGGCGCATCCTTTGGCGCTCTGCGTATGAAGAATCATTCTTGTGGCACTTCCTTTGGAGCCCCCTTTGGTTCCCCGGGCAAGCAGGATTATTTTGAAGCGCCTTCTTGTGCTTAACGATTGAAGAGTTACCATCAACTATTCCTTGTGCCCGGGTTGTTTGGTTCAGGCTGAGTGGGTTAGCTACAGCAGTTGGTTGTAAATCCTCTGGATTGTCGGGTATGACAGGAAAATGAGTTAACTTATTATCTGGATTCAAATAGCTTACTGATGCTGGTTCCCTGATCTCAGGCTCGCTTCCCGATAAGCATAATTGCTGAATAAAGGGAATATCTGATGTCGATGGCAACGTATAATGAAACTGTTGGTCATCAGAATTCCAGGGTACATATTGGTCAAGAGCTGATTGAGGTATCTCGGGAATATCATTTGCGAAAGTGTTTGCTGAAGCGGCAAGGGTTGAAGAATTAATAGTATATTTATTCAATGAATTAATAGAACCAGCAAAATTTTTATGTGTATCTGACGGATTATGGTAAACCGGAAAAGGAGCGTTCAGTGTCTGAACAGACATGCCCTGGTATTCAGACTGTTGTCCACTGACACTGAATTTATACGTTTGCTCTGGCAAATCTAACGAGCCGCAATAAAGGCCGGTAAAATAAGAATCGAATGAAGGTATGTTATTAAGGTGATTCATTGAATTATAGCATTATTGAATTGTAGCATTACTGACTTACAGCTTGAGATCACTCTTTCTTATAAAAGTTCCTTTCTGACACGATTTCAATGTAATTGATGGGTTCCTTCTATTTCTATCATTGATGTCCAGGCTCCGTTCGTCCTGAAGCGGAGCCAGGGCAACGCAGGAGCCATTGCCGTGTAGGGCCGTCTTAAGTCCGACAGCCTCCC
>NZ_JBLYNS010000056.1:0-30938 GCF_049310205.1 Endozoicomonas sp. ALC013
CTTCGGTTGTCGGGGCTTCGGTGGTCGAGGCTTCGGTTGTCGGGGCTTCGGTTGTCGGGGTTTTGGTGGTCGAGGTATTGGTTGCCAGGTCTTTGGCGGTTACATTTCGGGCAGACAATGCCGTTGCCACAGGCGCTGCTGCACCCAACAGCGTTAAGCCATAAATGCCAGCAGACACGGCCCCAAGCAACCCTACGGTTGCAACTGCTGTCAGAAAAGGGTGACGGACAATCCATTTAAACGCCCTGGTCCCACAACTTCGATCATCCTGCCTCACAACCGATTCAGAATTGTTTTGTGGAGCCTGTCGGTAACTCCGAAGCTCAATGCATGAACCTGCTCGATCCATAATAACACTCCTGACTTTAAACTTTGGTAGATGCGACATGCTATAGATCAGCAGACTTGTAGATCGGTAAAAAGTTCATGTAGAAGCGATATTATGACCGGTTACTGCCGGTAACCCTTCGTCTCTCAAATTTCGTTTTTCCGGGCTTCGTGACAGCGTCGGGTCCCGGTGTGGTCGCCTAACCCTGAGTTGTCTCCTGGTATCGAAGGTCTTTTAAGCTCAACCCTAACTCCACATCATGCTGTAGCGTTGCCAAACGTACCGATAGCTCGGCTTGTTCTCTTTGCTCCAGTACCTTTTTCAGTGCACCTTTCACCTTTTCCCCATGTGCCACTTCAGGCTCTAATATCTTATGCAAACTGCCAAACCGGTTAAGTAGCTCAGTCGCGCCTTTCTTTCCTACGCCTTCCACACCGGGAACATCGCCAACACCCGCCATACCCCAGTAGTCCAGTAACTTTTCAGGGGGGATTCCATACTCTGTGCACACAGAGGCACTGTCAAAATTCTCTTTCTGGAAATGATCCCGCTGTATGACCAGGGGTGAATGCAACAGCTGCCGGTATGTCTTATCCGTTGACAGAATCACCGTTTTGACATTGACGGCAATGGCCTTGTGGGTAATGGCACCAATCACGTCGTCAGCTTCTATGCCGTTACGACGAAATGTCATTAATCCCATCTCGCGGAAAGCATTATTGAATTCAACCAGCCTCTGTCGTAAGGCTATCGGCATCGGCTTGCGCTGCGCTTTATACCCTGGCAGAAGCTGATGTCGCCAGGTAGGAGGGTCGCCATCAAAGACCATCAGAATATGGCTTGGGCTGCACTCTTTGATGGCTCTTTGCACGGATGCCATTGTTGCAGATAATGCCCCATCCACCTGTTGGTTGTCATCGGCCTGGGGCTCCCTTGATGGAATGGCCGCATGGATGCGACGAATCAGGTTCAGAGCATCAATCAGAAGCAGTGTTGGTGCCATATTGTCGGTTGATTCCAGCGGTGAGTATTTACGTTTGACAATGATAACGGAAATTTGCTCAAAGCAGGCTGTGGATTTGTTCTGTGTTCTGGTATGTTAACGGACTGGCATAGGTATAAATTACAAAAAAATACGCGGTAATTCAGGAAGTTCCATGAATGATCATGATTTGACTGAGACGTTGGCATTTGCAACTCAGTCCATCCGGGCAGGTTCGTTTCGCAGTGATCAGCGTGAGCACAGTGAAGCCATTTATCTGAGTTCAAGTTTTGTTTATGACAGTGCTGCCCATGCTCAGGCAGTTTTTGCCGGGGATGAGCCGGGTAACGTCTATTCCCGTTATACCAACCCTTCAGTCCAGATGCTGGAAGCGCGCATGGCGGTGCTGGAAGGGAGTGAGGTTGACGACGACATTACCGCCTGTGCCACGGCTTCTGGCATGGCCGCTATTCTTGGCACCTGTATGTCGCTGCTGAAAAGTGGTGATCATGTCGTTTGTTCCCGCAATGTATTTGGCACAACATTCACTGTCTTTGCCCGGTATTTTGCCAAGTTCGGTGTGCGAACCACATTTGTTGATCTGGTGGACTATCAACAGTGGCAAGAGGCGATGACACCACAAACCCGTCTTCTATTTCTGGAAACCCCTTCTAATCCATTGAGTGATGTGGCTGATCTTGAACGGCTGGCGGATATTGCCCACAGTAACGACGCCTTGCTTATGGTGGATAACTGCTTCTGTACTCCAGCCCTGCAACGTCCACTCTCTTTTGGTGCGGATCTGGTGGTGCATTCGGCCACAAAATACATTGATGGTCAGGGACGTTGCCTTGGAGGCATGGTGGTTGGCAGGAAACAGCTCGTGGATGAAGTCCACTTATGGCAGCGGTCTGCGGGGGCAACCATGAGTCCGTTCAATGCCTGGGTGTTTTATAAAGGGTTGGAGACGCTCTCTGTGCGTATGGACGCGCACTGTCGAAACGCTTCGGAATTGGCGCTCTGGCTTAGTCAGCATCCGGCTGTGGAGCGTGTTCATTATTCCGGGTTGAACTCCCATCCGGGCCATGAGCTGGCGAAAAAACAGCAGAAGGGTTTTGGTGGCGTGTTGGCCTTTGAAGTGAGCGGTGGTCGGGAGTCCGCCTGGAAAGTGATTGACAGTGTTCAGATTATGTCCCGTACTGCCAATTTGGGGGATACCCGGACCACCATCACCCATCCGGCAACAACAACACATTGTCGTTTATCCGATGAAGACAAAATAAAGTCAGGCATTACAGAAAGTCTGGTTCGTATTGCCGTTGGTCTTGAGAATATTGATGATCTGAAAGCCGATCTGGAAAAGGGACTCAGGCACTTGTTGTAAGCCCAGTGCTGTCCAGGGATGGAGCTCTTAATAAGAACAAAGCTGGAATCATGACTTATGAACTCAACGCTGCAGAACTCTCTGGACGCGCTGTCTGGTGTTATTCGGGGTAAAGACCGAGAACTTCGGTTGGCATTGTGCTGTATGTTAGCCCGGGGCCATCTGTTAATCGAAGATCTGCCTGGTATGGGGAAAACAGCACTGGCACTGTCACTCGCCCGATTGCTGGGGTTGGAATATCAACGAATCCAGTTTACCAGTGACCTGTTGCCGGCCGATATTCTGGGCGTTTCCATTTTTGATCGGGCATCATCTGAATTCCAGTTCAAGCCGGGTCCTGTGTTTTCCCAGCTGCTGCTGGCGGATGAAATTAACCGCGCTTCACCGCGAACCCAGAGTGCACTTCTGGAAGCCATGGAAGAACGACAGGTGACCATAGAAGGGCAGGGCATATCGCTGCCTGAGCCGTTTGTGGTGATTGCCACCCAGAATCCGTTGACACAACAGGGAACATTTCCACTGCCAGAATCGCAGATGGACCGCTTTTTGATGTGTATTCCCATGGGATACCCGGATACCGACTCAGAAAAAGCCATTCTCCGGGGTGAGGCCGGGCGATTTCTGGTCAGCCAGCTGGGGCAGTCAGTGACACCAGAGGCGTTTCTGTTGATGCAGCAGGAAGTCGATAACGTCCACGCCAGTGATCTCTTGCTGGATTATGTGCTGCGATTACTGAAGGCCACCCGTGAAGAGGGTTATTTTGCCGTTGGTTTATCCCCAAGGGCGGGTTTGGCATTGTTACAGGCAGCCAGGGCCTGGGCCTATATAGACGGCAGGGACTACCTGATTCCGGAAGATATTCAGGCCGTGTTTGTCCCGGTTGCCACGCACCGGCTGACCATGCAGAAACAGGGTATATCGCCCGGTGAACTCCTTGCCCGTATTAATGCCATGGCTTGAGTGGTTCATCAATGAAAGACTCACTTGTTACTGCATCCCGGCGTCGGCTGAACCAGCGTTTTCAGCAGTGGGCTGATCAGCGCACAC
Organism: Endozoicomonas sp. ALC013; assembly: GCF_049310205.1. Lineage (NCBI taxonomy): Bacteria > Pseudomonadati > Pseudomonadota > Gammaproteobacteria > Oceanospirillales > Endozoicomonadaceae > Endozoicomonas > Endozoicomonas sp. ALC013. The sequence goes on from NZ_JBLYNS010000056.1 coordinate 3,742, forward strand.
CCAGAGCAACTCGAATTCAGCTTAACCAGCGTCGTATTTATATTGTACCGACAGGCTCGGGATTTTTCTGGCTTTCCCTGGTGCTGGTGATTTTTCTGGTGGCGGTTAATTACCGTAATTCACTGGCTTATGGTCTCTGCTTCTTTATGCTGAGCCTGTTTTTATTAGCCATTATTCATACGTGGCGTAATCTGGCCGGCATTACCCTGGTGGCCAAGAGGGCAGAAGCCGGATTTGCCGGTGAGCGGATACCGGTTTCGATAGAATGTCTCAGTGAACGGCGGCCGCGTTATTCTATTGCTATTGGCTGGCCCGATACCGAATCCGTTGTCGTGAGTTTTGACAGTGATCGTGATCAGGGGCTGCTTGCTCAGGCTGGATTGCGGGGATGGTTCCGGCCCGGGCGACTGCGTATAGAAAGTATTTACCCTTTGGGATTATGTCGGGCATGGAGCTGGGTTCGTCTGGATTTTCACTCGCTGGTTTATCCTGCTCCGGATGACCGATACCCGTTACCGGAGAATGAAACCACAGACGATGGTGAGAGGTCATTGACGACATCAGGTTTTGAAGAGTTTGCCGGATTCAGAACTTATCAGCAGACAGATACCCCTGCCCACGTTTTCTGGAAAGGCTATGCCCGAACAGGAGAGCTGCTGACCAAGCAGTTTGATCAGCCATCAGGCCGTGAACTCTGGTTTTCCCTGGATCAGGTGCCGGAAGGAGATCTTGAACAAAAGCTTTCGGTTCTGACTGCCTGGTGTTTGCAGTGTGATAAGCAACAATATGCCTATGGTCTGGCACTGGCGGGACAGCAACTGGCACCATCAACTGGTGAGTTACATTTAAAGCAGTGCCTGGAGATGCTGGCGTTGTATAAGCTGGATCAGGGTATGGCTGGAGGAGTAAATGGATAGCCCGGCTGTTTCCCGTTATGCCACGCTCTGGCTTCTGGTGGCACAGGTTATGGTGGCATTGCCGGTGCTTGAAGTCCTGCCCATTGCGGTGCTTCCTCTACTGGTGCTTACCCTGATGTGGCGTGCACTGATCTGGTTTGGCAGAGGCTCCTGGCCATCAGATCTGTTAAGACTTCTTTTGGTCGCCCTTTCCCTGGTCATCATCATTACTTCCTCGGGTTGGCAATTTTCACTGGAATTGGCTGTGACCTTCCTGGTGACGGGTTACGCCTTGAAAATGCTGGAGATGAAGACCCGCAGAGATGCGTTGGTGATCGCCTATATCGGCTTTTTTGTGGTGGGGGCCGGGGTGATTTATTCCCAGTCCCTGATGCAGGCACTATATCAGTTACTGTGCCTGGGTGTGTTAGTCGCAGCGATTCATGCGATGTATTCGCCAACATCCAGTGCTTCCGCCAGTTTCTCCATAAAAGGCAGTCTTCATTTTACCGGCCTTATTCTGCTGCAAGCCCTGCCTTTAACGTTAGCTCTGTTTATTTTTGTTCCCCGTCTTGGTCCATTATGGGCAGTGCCCTGGCCTGAAGGAGAGGCTAAAACCGGGCTGTCTGACACAATGAAGCCAGGTGATGTGGCAAGGCTCAGTCAGTCTTATGAGTTGGCTTTTCGGGCTCAGTTTACTGGTTCTGTACCACCGGCCAGGGAACGTTATTGGAGAACTCTGGTTCTTGATCAATACGATGGTGAGCAGTGGTGGCAAAGTGACCTGATACGTTTATTGAACCAGTTTCCGGGAGAAATCGATGCTGAGCGAGACTGGCAGAGTAGGTCGCCAGTGATTGATGGCTGGTGGCAGTTTCAGCCAGGGCAGTATAACTATGAGGTGTTATTGGAGCCCAATGGTCGACAGTGGCTTCCCGTTCTCGGGATGGCTGCAGTAGCGGTTCCGGAAACAACAGTTTTGAGAACCTTACGACTGGAAGCAGATAAGCCTGTTTTTGAACGACGCTTGTATCAGCCTGCGCAACAGAGCGTGGTTGCACAGACGATGACTATGCCTTCCTGGTTGCTGACTCTTAATAAGTCATTGCCTGATAGTGGCAACGCCCAAAGTCGTATTTTGGCGCAACAGTTGTTTGCCGAGTCTGGTCGGGATCCGGTTACCATGGGACGGCGGGTAATGGACTATTTCAATCAGGAGCCTTTTTACTACACACTGTCGCCACCGTTGATGGAGCAGAATGAGGTCGATCAATTCCTGTTTGTCCATCGCAGAGGGTTTTGCGAGCACTATGCCAGCAGCTTTGTGTTTATGATGCGCTCGGTGGGGATACCAGCACGCATCGTGACCGGTTATCTCGGAGGGGAGTACTTACCCGAAGAAAAGGTGGTCAGAGTACTTCAGCGAGATGCCCACGCCTGGGCGGAGATTTGGGTTGAAGGGCAGGGGTGGATTCGATTTGACCCCACCGCAGCGGTAGCGCCGGAACGTATTGAGCTTGGCATTGATGACATGATTGATCAGGGTGGATTGTTGCAGGGGCAGATTCCTCTGGCGTATCGTTTGGGTCAAACCGGCTTTTTCAAGTCGGTTCGACAGGGTTGGGAGCGACTTGAGTACCGCTGGCAGAAGTCTGTGGTGCAGTACCAGCAGGAAAAGCAGCAGTCTTTTATGAAGGAGTTGTTTGGTACTTCGTCTTTTTACTGGCAGCAGGTCGGTGTGCTCGGTGCATTATTAGCGCTGTTTCTTCTGCTTTTTGGTGTCTTTGCGCTCTTTCAAAGGCCTGCACTCAATCCTTATCAAAAGCTCTGGTTACGACTGGAACGCAAGCTGGTTGCCAGGGGTTTTGAACGCCAGGCAGGGGAAGGGCCTAAAGATTTCGCATTGCGAGTAAACGCTAAAAATGATGCGTTGGGTGCACAACTATTATCGATTGTGGATCTCTATATTCAGTCGGCCTACTCGGGACGGGTGAAATTGGATAAACCGTTGCTTGATCAGTTGAGCAAAATGATCAAGCAACTGTAAGTTACTCAGGCATCGCCACATAAATGCCTTTGTAGGTTGCGATGTTTATGGATGACTGCTCTTCTTTTTCCGTTGAATATAATTCAACCGTTAATTCCAGTTTGGCATTGCGACGCTTATTTAAACGGTCAAAAAACCTGTCGGGAACCATGGCGCTGCAGTGGGCTGATATGCGGCCTTTGCCGGGAGCATGGTAAGTCAGTTGGGAATCGGCAATAACGGCAGCGCAGTCCTGTACATGTGTTCTGGCGTGAAGGGTGGTAAACAGCCAGCCACAGATGGTGGCCAGCGCGGCAATACTGCCACCAAAAGCGGTTCCTTTATCGTTGATATTGGGTGCCAGTGGGCAGCTGATTACTAATTCTCCATCCTTGAACTGATCAAAACTGACTTCCATAGTATTCAGTAGCGGGATGTTGTCTTTTATCCACGCGATCAGTTCTGGTGTGAAATGGGATTCTGGTGTTGCCGTGTCCATATTGCAGGCCATCACTCGTCGGTATCACTATGATAAAAATAAAAAGCCCCTGAAAACAGGGGCTTTTGTGTCGATTAACGCAGCAGTTTATCAGCTGGCTTTGGCGATAATATCGTCAGCAGCCTTTTGATACGACTCTACCTGGTCAAAGTTGAGGTAGCGATAGACGTCACCCGCCATGGCATCCAGGTTGCTGGCGTATGCCATATACTCTGCCACGGTTGGTATTTTGCCAAGAATGGCACCGACAGATGCCAGCTCAGCAGAACAGAGGTATACATTAGCGCCATCCCCCAGACGGTTGGGGAAGTTACGGGTAGAGGTAGAAAGTACGGTTGCGCCTGGCTCTACACGTGCCTGGTTACCCATGCAGAGTGAACAGCCGGGGATTTCGGTCCGTACACCGTTGTCGTTGTAGATGTTGTAATAGCCTTCTTCTTCCAGCTGTGCCTTGTCCATTTTGGTGGGAGGCGACATCCAGAAGCGGGTCTTCAGTGGATCATGGTTCTGTTCCAGCAGTTTTCCGGCCGCACGGAAGTGGCCGATATTGGTCATGCAGGAGCCCAGGAACACTTCATCGACCTTGTCACCGGCAACATCCGACAGTGTACGGGCATCGTCCGGGTCGTTTGGCGCACAGAGAATGGGCTCCTTGATGTCTGCCAGATCGATTTCGATCACCTCAGCGTATTCCGCATCGGCATCCGCACGCATCATGGTTGGGTTGGCCAGCCACTCTTCCATCTTACGGGCACGACGTTCCAGAGTGCGGGCATCGCCATAACCTTCACTGATCATCCAGCGCAGCATGGTGATGTTGGACTTCAGATATTCAGTGATGGACTCTTCAGACAGGGTGATGGTACAGCCGGCAGCAGAGCGCTCAGCAGAAGCATCGGAGAGCTCAAAGGCCTGTTCAACGGTGAGGTTTTCCAGGCCTTCAATTTCCAGTACGCGGCCGGAGAAGGCATTCTTCTTACCTTTCTTCTCGACGGTCAAAAGGCCTTGCTTGATGCCGTAGAGTGGAATGGCGTGCACCAGATCACGCAGGGTAATGCCCGGTTGCATTTCACCTTTGAAGCGAACCAGAACAGACTCAGGCATATCCAATGGCATAACACCGGTTGCCGCCGCAAATGCCACAAGGCCTGAACCTGCTGGGAAAGAGATGCCCAGCGGGAAACGGGTGTGGGAGTCACCACCGGTACCCACGGTATCTGGCAGCAACATGCGGTTCAGCCAGCTGTGGATGATGCCGTCACCAGGGCGCAGGGCGACACCACCCCGGTTCATAATGAAGTCCGGCAGGGTGTGGTGAGTTTCCACGTCTACTGGTTTTGGATAGGCGGCAGTGTGGCAGAAAGACTGCATAACCAGGTCAGAAGAGAAGCCCAGACAGGCCAGGTCTTTCAATTCATCACGGGTCATTGGTCCGGTGGTGTCCTGGGAGCCGACAGTGGTCATTTTGGGCTCACAGTACTGGCCAGGGCGGACGCCGGGCACACCGCAGGCTTTGCCGACCATTTTCTGGGCCAGCGTGAAACCATGGGTTGATTCTTTAGGGGGCTGCGGGCGGCGGAATATGTCGGAATGGCCCAGATCCAGTGCCTCACGGGCTTTGTCCGTCAGTCCACGGCCAATGATCAGGTTGATACGGCCACCGGCCTGTACTTCGTCAAGAATAACGTCGGATTTGAAGGTGAACTCAGACAGAACTTCCCCGGACTCAGAGAGGATCTTGCCATCGTATGGGCGAATTTCGATAACATCACCCATGTTTAACTGATCCACCGGGGCTTCAAACACCAGGGCACCGGCATCTTCCATGGTGTTGAAGAAAATAGGGGCTACCTTGCTGCCTATACAGATACCGCCAGCACGCTTGTTGGGCACACCGGGGATATCATCACCAAAGAACCAGAGCACCGAGTTGGTGGCAGACTTACGGGAAGAGCCGGTACCGACAACGTCACCCACGAAAGCAACCGGCAGGCCTTTGCTCTTGATGGCTTCAATTTGCTCAAGCGGGCCGGTAACGCCGTGTTCTTCTGGCTCAAGACCATCACGGGTCATTTTGTAGGCAGCACGAGCGTGCAGAGGAATATCCGGGCGAGACCAGGCATCAGGGGCAGGGGACAGATCATCGGTATTGGTTTCACCAGTCACCTTGAATACCGCAACCTTGATGCTTTCAGGCACGGCATCACGCCCGGTGAACCATTCTGCTTCAGCCCAGGATTTCAGAACGGCCTGGGCATTGGCATTGCCATCTTTGGCTTTTTCTTCCACATCGTGGAAAGAGTCGAACACCAGCAGGGTTTTTTTCAGCTGCTCAGCGGCAAGTTCACCCAGCTCGGTGCTGTCCAGAAGGGCTATCAGGGTTTCGATATTGTAACCACCCAGCATCATGCCCAGCAGCTCAACGGCTTTCTTGCTGTCAACCAGTGGGGATTCAGCTTCGCCCTTGACGAGGGCGGAGAGGAATCCGGCTTTTACATAGGCAGCTTCGTCAACACCGGGGGGAATACGATTTTCAAGGAGGTCCAGAATATATTGTTCTTCACCGGCTGGTGGATTTTTCAGCAGTTCAATCAGGCCTGACACCTGTTCTGCATTCAGCGGCTTAGGTGGGACACCTTCTTGGCCACGCTCTTCGACGTGTTTTCTGTAGGCTTCTAACACGAGTTCTACCCTCATCATCTGTGGCAGGCTCTTGGGCGATCCTTCGACAAACCTTTATGATCTTATGGGTCCGTCAGACGTTCCAAGGAAATCTTTACCAGTAGCACTGGTGGCGCGGGCAGTATAGCGAAAGGTGCTTTTCAAGTTAAGTAAAGACCGTAATAGCCACTATTTTTTCTGTGAATGGCTGTTTCAGTATTTGTGATTTACGCAGGCAGCATCTGAAGAAGCCGAAGCGGCCTCTTCAGGTGGAATTGACAAAAAGTCAGGATTCAATGATTTCGTAGCAGGGTTGGTAGTGGCTTCCGGGCAGTTTCATCCGGTGCTGATCAACAAACGATTGCAGAAGGGTGTCCATCTGTTGCATCAGGCCCGGTTCACCACTGAGCTTATAAGGGCCATGCTCACGGATCAGGTTAACACCGTCTTCCTTGATATTCCCGGCAACAATGCCCGACATAACACGACGGAGGTTGGCTGCCAGCTGGTGGGCCGGGAGATTGCTGTGCAGTTCCTGGCTGGCCATGTTTTCATGGGTGGGCTCGAAAGGCTGCTGGAACTCCTGGTCAATCTTTAGCAGCCAGTTAAAGTAGTAGGCATCCCCATGTCGACGACGGAAGCGGGTTACTTTTTCCAGGCCACGGGCCATGATTGTGGCAACCCTGGCTGGATCATTGACGATGATCTGGTACTTTTCCTGCGCCTCTTTGCCCAGTGTATTGCCAATGAAGTTGTCAATCTGTTCAAAGTAAGCTTCTGACCCGGCGGGCCCTGTCAGGATCATGGTCAGGGGAATGTCTGTATTGTCCGGGTGCAGGAGAATACCGATCAGGTAAAGAATCTCTTCACAGGTTCCCGGTCCACCCGGAAATACAATGATGCCATGCCCCAGACGGACAAAGGCTTCCAGACGTTTTTCGATATCGGGCAGGATAACCAGCTCATTGACAATCGGGTTAGGAGACTCGGCAGCAATAATGCCAGGCTCGGTCAGCCCAATAAAACGACCATGACTGATCCGCTGCTTGGCATGGCCAATGTAGGCACCTTTCATCGGCCCTTTCATCGCACCGGGGCCGCAGCCGGTACAGATATTCATTCTTCTGAGGCCCAGTTGATAACCGACCAGTTTCGTGTATTCATATTCATCACGGCCAATGGAGTGTCCACCCCAGCAGACCACGATATTGGGCGTCTGTTTGGTGATAAAGGCGTTGGCATTTCTGAGCACCTCAAACACCAGGTGTGTGATGTCGGATGAACTTCCGTGATCGAAACGCTTGTCGCTGGTGATCAGGGACGAAACATAGAGAATATCCCTGAGTACGGAAAACAGGTTTTCCCTGACACCCCGGATCAGTTTTTTATCAACAAATGCAGACGCCGGTGCATTGATCAGTTCTAGTTTCAGTCCACGGTGTTCCTGAACAATGCGGATATCAAATTCGGAGTAGGTTTGTAACAGCTCTTCTGCGCTGTCACCTTCCATCTCATCACTTAACACAGCCAGGGCGCACTGGCGGAACAGGCGATGCAGGCCAGCTTTGGTATTATCCTGAAGAATATTGACTTCCCGGCTGGACAGTACTCGCATGGAGCCAACCGGGTTAACAATGGCGGAGACTACATTAGGTTTACTCATTATGCCCCCTTAAAGGATGGTGTTCGGTGTCAGACAGCATTTTTTAGGTGGTTATGGCAGTAATGGATGCTGGTCAGGACAAAATTATATTTAACTAACTATCGGATCCTGTGGGTTGAAATCGAGTGAAAATTACCGTTTTTACTGATTGGGAAAATTAAAATTCCTATTGCCCTAAGCAAATTATACCGGTTTTGGTCGCTAATGATCAGTCTTGACGAAATGATACCGCTTTGACAGATTGGCAGAGATGCCACAAACGCCTTTGCCTTTTTGTTGAATGTTGACTGGTATTTTCTGTTTTCGATTACCAATAGCTTGATATAAGATGTTGCCACAATAATAAATGAATGACAGATAAGAGGAGATCTCGATGCCTGGCCAGCAAGAGGTGGAAGCGTCTGTGGAAAGCGTGGTGGTGGTTGATGACCATAATTTTGTTCTCGGGTCCGTTCCCAGGGGAAAGATGCGAGAAGAAGCACTCTGCCACAGGGCAACCTATATTTTTGTCTTCAATTCAGCAGGGCAGCTGTATGTTCAGGAGAGGACCCTGAATAAGGATATTTATCCGGGCTACTTTGATCCCGCTACAGGGGGCGTGGTTACTGAAGGGGAAAGCTACGATCAGGCGGCTGAACGGGAGTTGGCTGAGGAGCTTGGTATCGAGAATGTGCCCATCACTTCGCATTTTCACTTTTTTTTCCATAATGATGATTGTCAGGTCTGGGGCAGGGTCTACAGCTGTTATTATGATGGTCCTTTGACCCTCCAGGAAGAAGAGGTTGCCAGTGTGGTGCTGGAATCACCGGACGAGGTGCTGGCGAACCACAACCACCGAAATTATACGCCAGACAGTCTGGTTGCTCTTGAGAGACTGGTTCACTGTCTCAAAACATTCTGATGTAGGCCAACGTGTTTGGCGACGATAGGTAGTGTATGTTTACAGGTATTGTGAAGGGATTTTTTCCGGTTGGTCGAATTGAAAAATTCAACGAACTGAATCGTATTACTGTGCTGTTGCCGTCCACATTGCTGGAAGGCTTGGAAACCGGAGCCAGTATTGCAGTGAATGGATGCTGTTTGACAGTTACTGCTTTTGACCGGGAAAGTGCCACTTTCGATGTGATGAAAGAGACCCTGAGGGTTACTAACCTGGGGGCGTTGGGAGAAGGTGATAAAGTCAATATTGAAAGAGCTGCACGCTTTGGTGACGAAATTGGCGGGCATCTTCTCTCTGGTCATATTCACGATACGGTTGAGATTTGTGACATTAAGCAGGAAGAAAACAATGTGACAGTATTCTTTCAATTTGCTTCTGAATGGCAAGACTATATTCTGCCTAAAGGCTATGTGTCTCTGAATGGCTGTAGTTTGACTATTGGTGAGAAGGTTGAGGGAGGGCGCTTTTGTATCCATCTTATTCCGGAAACCTTAAGAATGACGTCATTTGGTACAGCGGAAGTTGGCGATAGAGTTAACCTGGAAATAGACAGCCAGACTCAGGCGATTGTCACTACGGTGAAAAGTTATCTGGAATCAACCAGGTTATGATATGTGTGGTGATATAGTTCTCTGAACCTTTTTATGCTTTCGCAGGGTTGCAAATTCTTGAGCTACAACCCTGTGTCGTTCCGGTATCTGTTTCCTCATTGTTTTTCTGCTATTTTAAAAAACTTTAATATGCTTATTACGTCTTATATATCATTTGAAAAATTTTGCCGCACGGCCCACAATAAAAGTGCTCACTAGCGTGTCCAAACGGGATTAGATCCCGCTGCTATTGTAAGAGTGATTAAGAAAGCGCCACCTGATCGGGTGGCGTTTTTTATTTACAGCAGAGTACGGTTGGCTCTACTTACTTTTTTCCTTTGCTTTTGCTGACCGCTGGAAATGCAATTCTATAGACGTCCTCGTATTGGCTGGCAAAATGCACAGAGATGCCTTCACGGATGTAATCCGGTAGCTCATCAAAGTCTCTGCGGTTATCTTCCGGAAGAACCAGGTTCATAATTCCCTGCCGTCGGGCAGCAATTACCTTTTCTCTGATACCGCCCACAGCCAATACTTTGCCTGTCAGGGTCAGCTCTCCGGTCATCGCCAGATTTTTCAGGGGTTTAATGCCTTTGGCCAGAGAGATTAAAGCGGTTGTCATGGTGACACCGGCACTGGGGCCATCTTTCGGGGTGGCACCTTCCGGAACATGGAGGTGTATAAATGCAGTTTTCAGAAAGTCTTCCTGAATACCCAGCTTTTTGGCGTGACTGGTAGTATAGCTGTAGGAGATTTCAGCCGACTCTTTCATCACCTCACCCAGCTTGCCAGTCAGTTTAAAACCGGCTCTTTGCTGATGTATCAGGCAGGCTTCAACAGGGAGTGTGGCACCCCCCATTGCGGTCCAGGCAAGACCGGTAACTATGCCAAGACCTTCCATGGTTTTTTCTTTACGAAAGTAGGGGGCTCCGAGAAAGTCTTCCAGATTTTTAGCCGAAACCGTCAGCTTGTGTTCATCATTTTCCAGGAATTTGACGACAACTTTGCGAATGATTTTTTGCAATAATTTCTCAAAGTGACGAACCCCTGCTTCCCGGGCATAACCATCAATAATTTTACGGAAGGTTGTATCTGAGATTCTAAGCTGGCTCTTTTTCAGTCCTGCTTTGTTCAGTTGTTTGGGCCATAAGTGATTCTTGGCAATCGCTACCTTCTCTTCGGTGATATAGCCGGACAGCCTGATTACATCCATTCGATCAAGCAGTGGTCCCGGGATAGTATCCAACTGATTGGCTGTGCAAATGAACAGGACTTTTGACAGATCAATTCTCATGTCCAGATAGTGGTCAAGAAACTCGCTGTTCTGCTCAGGATCCAATACCTCCAGCAGTGCCGATGCGGGATCACCACGGAAGGACGCACCAATTTTATCAATCTCATCAAGCATGATGACCGGATTGGAGACTTCTACTTCCTTCAGTGCCTGAATCAGCTTTCCGGGCATCGCTCCAATATAAGTACGACGATGTCCTTTAATCTCAGCTTCATCTCTCATGCCGCCCAAACTGAAACGGTAAAATTTTCGGTCCAGAGCTTTGGCGACGGACTTGCCAATAGAGGTTTTGCCCACACCCGGAGGGCCTACCAGCAACATAATGGAGCCGGATACTTCTTTCCGGTAAGCACCCACTGCCAGAAACTCAACAATGCGCTCTTTAACATCCTCAAGACCGTCATGGTCGGAACTGAGTACGTTTCTTGCGTGATGAAGATCGAGGTTATCTTCAGAGTACAGGCCAAAAGGGACAGATGTCGCCCAATCGAGATAATTTCTGCAAACAGCGTATTCCGGGGAGCCGGTTTCCAGAATAGACAGCTTTTTCAGCTCATCATCGATTTTGCTCCTGGCACTTTCAGGGACGATCAGCTTTGCCAGTCTCTGCTCGAACTGTTCAATCTCAGCAGTTCGGTCATCTTTCGATATGCCCAGCTCTTTTTGAATGACTTTAAGCTGTTCCTTCAAGAAGAACTCGCGCTGATGATTACTGATTTTCCGGTTAACTTCCGCATTGATTTCACTCTGAAGGCGGGCGACCTCCTGCTCTTTGCGAATCAACACCAGTACCTTTTCCATCCTGCGTTGAACAGGGATGGTTTCCAGTACTTCCTGCAGCTCCTGTCCGGGAGCGGTGGTAATAGCCGCTGCAAAATCTGCCAGGGGGGAGGGGTCTTTGGGACTGAAGCGGTTCAGATAATTTTTCAGCTCCTCGCTGTACAGAGGATTCAGCGGGATAAGCTCTTTGATCGCCTGGATCAGTGCCAGTGCATAGGCTTTTACTTCATCACTGTCGTCTTCAGGGGTATCGATATAGTCGACCTGAACCAGGTAAGGAGGTCGGCGACGTAACCATTGTCGTATTCTGAAACGTTGCATTCCCAGGGCAATAAACTGAACCTGGTCATTGTCTGACACAATATTATGGATTTTGACAACGCAACCTACCTGGGGAAAATCTTCCGGCGCAACGTCTATGCCGGGCAATCGGCCAACAAAGCTGAGACCAACCGCTTTATGAGGGCTCTGGCCAACACGCTGCAGTGTTTCTCCCCACTCCTCATTGCTGAATACTAACGGTTGTACCTGTGCAGGAAAGAAAGGGCGGTTCGAAACGGGGATCAGATAGAGTTTGTCTGGTAGCGACTGGTGTGGAAGTACAAGTCCGGTACTGGTTTTTTGACTGTCTGCGTCCCCATCGAGCACTTCGGGGTTGTTTGGATCCTGATCTGTCATAGTCTGTCTGCAAAAGCTGGTTTAACAGGAAAGTTGGTTGATATTCTGTTGCAAAGAGATGGTGTAGCGTGCTTTATGGAAGCCTGGGCTAACCCATTACTCAGTGCTTCAACCTTGTGTTCTGGATAGTCTATTTTGAGGCTTATCCAGTAATTTCAATAGTCAGTGCACTTAAGTATGGTTTAGATAGTCAGGATTGGTAACGGGAATATTGGGCTGCTGACCAGTGGTAATGGAGAGGGTTTTATCCACTGTTCATGAAAGTTATGGCTGATGAAATGATGACAATTTAATGACGGCAACCAGCCTCTGGAGTGATAATACAGGTAAAGATCATGGCAGCTTAAACCCTGTGCATAGTATGATTGCCTGACCTGCTGCGCTGGCGGCCAGGCTATGAAATGTCGAAGTGGTTGCAGCTCAGTATGCTGGAAGCTGCCAATTAAGTGGGATAGTATTTCCTGACAATAATAATAAGGTGTGTAGTATGCAAAACTATGACTCTTTTTATCGTATTCCTCTTTTAACTGCCTTGCTTATGTTGCTGTCATTGCCTGTTAATGCGCTTGTCATTAATAAGTACGACCTGCCAGACACTATTGCGGCGGAGGGTGATAAACCAGAGCTTAAATTGCAGGGTGCGGCAGTCAGGTCATGGTATCTGATGGTTAAAGGGTATATCGGTGCTCTTTATCTGGAAGAGCCGACCAGTAGCCCTGAAGAGATTTATGCCTCTGACACGCATCAACGAATGGCATTTGTTATGCTGGTGTCAAAAATGAGCGCCCGACGGATAGCCAATGCCTTTTATGAATCCATCCAATTGAACAGCCCACCCGATGAGCAGGAAGCGGTGAAAGAGGATCTTGAGAAAATCTTTACACTGGTTGATGGTTCAATGAAAAAAGGTGAACAGGCTGTGTTTGAGTACCTTCCGGGTCAAGGGCTGCGGATTGAAATTGCCGGTGATGAGAAAGGTATCGTTCCTGCCAATAAAGAGTTGTTTAATCTGTTCCTGCGAGTGTGGATTGGTGAGACACCACCCAGTAAGCCTTTTAAAGAGCAGGTTTTGGGGGTTGCTCCGGCTGCGTGATAATTTGATCCGCTTATCTGCCCGGGATTTTTTGTCTTGCAGTTATCTCAGGCATTGCCTTGAATGTTCTTAAGGATGGTTTATTCAACAAAGCTGTTTTATAGACAATCTATCAATAGCGGATTAGGTATCATTTTTAAGGAGTCATTGATATGGATATCAAAACCCTCGTCTTTTTAGGCGCATCTTTTTTCAGTATCTCTGTCTTTGGGGCTGACCAGAAAGCCCGGTCTGGTGATCAGAAAGTTAATGTGAATCAGGCAAACATGGAGCAGCTGGACAAAGGACTTCTCGGGGTTGGACCCCGCATCGCAATGGAAATTGTCAAGCATCGTGATCAGCATGGCCCTTATCAGAGCTTTGATGATTTGGATAAGGTTAAATATGTTGGCAGCAGAATGCTGGATAAAAATAAAAATCGTATAGTTTTTGACTGATCTGTCTCGCCAGGAGCCTGGATGAGTTCAGGCTTCTTCAGTTAATGTTTTATCTAGGGTTTCGTTGTTTCTACAATGCAAAATCTGAATGGGCTGTTATTTTTCCTGGCATCCCGAGGATGCTATGGGTCTGATGTGGGGGATTTGTGAGAGACGCAGGAGTACAGTCTGGCCTGACGTTTGCCGTCGGGGCATTTGCTTTGTGGGGGCTGATCCCCATCTATTTCAAGATTGTTGAACAGGTGTCTCCTTTGGAGGTGCTTGCTCATCGGGTTTTCTGGTCATCACTTTTGCTGGTTTGCTTTTTATCTTTTCGCCGTAAACTGAAAAGGATCCTTGAGATAATAAAGTCACCCCGGATACTGGGGTGGTTGGTTTTGTCGTCGCTGTTTATTGCTGGAAACTGGCTCTGTTTTATCTGGGGAGTGACCAATGACAGGATTCTGGAAACCAGCCTCGGTTATTACATCAACCCGCTGATCAGCGTTTTTTTTGGCTACTGTTTTCTGGGGGAACGTCTGACCCGATACCAGATGCTGGCGGTGTTTATAGCAGCAGCGGCGGTATCAATTCAGATGTTTTTGCTGGGTAAACTGCTCTGGGTCGCTTTTGTACTGGCCTTGTGTTTCGGGTTCTATGGCTTGATCCGGAAAAGGATTAATGTCGATGCGACCTCTGGACTGGCTATTGAGACATTGCTGTTGATGCCTCCCGCCGCTTTCTATTTCCTGTGGTTGATGGGTAATGATTTGCATGCTTTTCGCTTTTCTGATCCGGATACCAGTCTTCTCCTTGCCCTGTCCGGGTTTGTGACCACCATACCTCTGGTGTTGTTCAATATGGCGGCTCAAAAGTTGCCGTTGACTGTGTTGGGAATCATGCAGTATCTGGCACCATCCATTTCATTTCTGGTGGGTGTGACAATTTATAATGAGCCGCTGGGTGTGGTGCAGATGGCTACTTTCGCTTTGATATGGCTCGCACTGGTCATTTTTACGCTGGATGGCCTGTTTCGACATAAGCGACAGCGTGAACGATTGGAAGTCCCTCACGCTGAGTAGGTCTGGTTTACTGTCTGTCAGGGGTGTCTTTTTCTTTACTTTTCTTGATAGAGGTTTTTGAGCGGGCTTTCCTGACTGGGAGTGATAAAGCCTGCTCTCTGGGCAGCACCCGGTAAATCTGTCGGTAGTACTCTTTTTCAAGGTCGCCAGGGGTTTCGGGAAGGGGCACCATACCCATCTGTCTGAGATAGGCTTCCATGCTACTGAGTGATGGTTTGTTCATTGAAGAGTCCTGGATGATTCTGACAAAAGTAACGAAGACAAAAGATGTCGGCAGCAGGGCTTATTCCATTAAACCGGGTGCTGACATGGAACGCTAAATGGTATGCATACTGCATGCCATTTTTTTGACGGCGTGGTTTTCTACTTTGTTCCACATGCCTGATGTAGTGTACTTTCGCTGTTTGTGCTTCAGTTGTTCAGGGTTGAATGACTTAGGCGCTCTTCGCTCTAAAGCTCTGTTTGTGATTTTTGGCGTGTGTTGTTGGTAAAAGGTGTTACCTTTCCGTTGGTTTTCCTTGCGTGGGTAACATTTTCAGCGGTTTTCATCTTGCAAAATTTCCGTGCTAATCAGCTTATCGGGCTGTCGTTTTATATCACGGATAAGCAATTTATTAGATTTTCACTGCCGTATATCCGATTTTGAGAAATACTGTAGGCAAAGGATGACATTGTTCTTTCCAAGATGCAGTTGAGGCAGTTATGTATTCTCTTCGTGAAAAAGACCAGCTGGTAAATCTGTGTTATGACCAGGCAGCAGTATGTCAGGGGATCACTGTTTATGTCCGTTTGGATAATGGTGAGGAATATGCTCTGCCATGGTCAGAGCAGTCGGGGATATTTGTTCACGATGACTGGCTGTCTGTCAGGTTGTCTCTGGAGACCAAAGGAAGACAGCTGTTGTTATCTCTGAATGCTGAGATTAGCAAGGGAGTTAGTTGGCCGGGGCGCAGTTGGCATCCCCGTTGCGCCGTCAGAATCAATATCGCCTCTCTGGGTGATATTTCCGGTTTGTGTGCCCATTATCTTTATAACAGTTGGTGGACGCGGCCGCATTTTGATTGCGCCCTTAACAATCTGCCAGAGAAAACACAGTCTTTGCTGTACGGTCTGGGGGAAGAGTATCACCATCTGTTGGCCGTATGTGATGAGCAGGTTCGCTGTGAATTTCAGGGTGGGGACGTCGCTGGCATTGAGTTGGTGGCGGGTCCTTCAAAGTCGGGTGTTAGAGATTTTTCGGGCCTGATTGCCATTTATGGTGTCAGTACAGATCCATTTTCACTGATCAATAACAATGTGCAGTTGGGGCGTCACCATCTATCGTACTATTCCAGACCAAGAGAGCAGCGTACCTTGCCTGAGGTGTTTAACTATCTCGGCTGGTGCAGTTGGGATGCCTGTTATCTTGATGTGACTGAGGAGGCTGTTGCTGCAAAAGCTCAGGAGTTTTACTCCAAAAGGGTTCCGGTAAAATGGATGCTGGTGGATGATGGCTGGTCGGAAGAGAAAGATCGTCGGCTGTTGTCCTGGAAGGAAGATCGGAAGAAGTTTCCGGCTGGACTTACCGGTTTAAAGCAGACTCTTCAGGATGACTACGGTATTCCCTGGATGGGGGTGTGGCATGCTCTGACCGGGCAGTGGGAAGGGATCGATGCCGAAGCCAGCTTTCCTGTCCCTTTGGATGAACTGGATTCATCAAGAAGGTTACCCCCAACCTCAGAAGGGGATGCATTTCGCTTCTGGCACGGCTGGCACGACTATCTGGCCCGGCAGGGCGTTGATTTCATTAAAGTCGATGTTCAGAGCAATCTTGCCAACCACTATAGATACCGGGATTTTCCCGGAAGAGTATCCCGGGTAGCGCATCAGGCCCTTGAAGCGTCAACGGGGCTGCATTTTAACGGACAACTGATCAACTGCATGGGGATGGCCAGCGATCAGCTGTGGAACCGACCGTCATCAGCTCTTGCGCGTAATAGTGATGATTTTTTCCCAAAGAAAAGCGGTAATCTCCAGGAGCATGCACTGCAGAATGCCTATAACGCGGTGTTTCATGATGCCTTTTTTATAGGTGACTGGGATATGTGGTGGACCATTCACGAAGACTCTGATGCCCATGCGCTGCTCAGGGCGGTGAGTGGCGGACCCATTTATACCAGCGATCCGGTTGGGCAGACTGATGCAGAGCAACTGATGAAGCTGGTGTTTAATAATGGTCGGGTGGTTCGCTGTGACCAGCAGGGAAAGGTGGCTCGGGAACAGCTATTTGAAAACCCTCTCTATTCCGGGAAGTTACTCAAAGTGACCAATCGGATTGGGGCAGTGGGAGTCCTTGCCTTATTCAATATTGCCGAAGATCACCAACCGATTACTGAGCGTATCACTGCGTCACCCCTGGAAAATGACAGTGGTGAATGGTTGGTATACTGGCCGACCCGACGGCAATGTTTCAGCCATTCTGAGCTGCCGGAAATACGGCTTGGGCAGAATGGGGCAGATCTGCTGCTGTTTTATCCTGAAGAGTCATTGGTCTGTCTTGGGCTGGAAGATAAGATTCTGCCAGCCTGTGCCATAGTTGATCAGGTGGTGTGCTGGAAAGATAGCGGTGTTCGCCTTGAAAGCCGACTCAGGCAGGGAGGCAGGCTGTTAATTTACAGTGAGCACCCGATTCTGGAGGTTCGAATCAACGGGCAGGATTATGAGTGGGAGGAGTCAGGTAGCATATACCTTATTGATTGCACTGAGTGGGAAGATGAAATCTTTCTGGAATGTCTGGCCAGTCTGAAGTCATAAGATGGAGCCGGCAGTGAAGCTGCCGGTCTTAATCTTGAACGCTCTTTTCTCGGCTCAGTGATGCAGATGATCTGCTGCATACAGTGTGTTTTCCAGGAGTGTCGCCACGGTCATTGGGCCAACACCACCGGGAACCGGAGTAATCCATGAGGCTCTTTCTCTGGCAACATCAAACTCCACATCACCCACCAGTCGGCCATCATCCATACGGTTGATGCCAATATCAATCACCACGGCACCGGGCTTTACCCAGGCACCTTTAACCAGTCCGGGCTTGCCTGCGCCAACCACCAGAATGTCTGCCCGGGCTACTTCAGCGGCCAGGTCCTCGGTAAAGCGATGCGTGGTGGTTGTTGTGCAGCCGGCCAGTAACAGTTCCATGGTCATTGGGCGACCCACGATATTGGAGGCACCGACAATAACGGCATTCTTGCCACGAATGGGCTGGCCTGTGCTTTCCAGCAGTGTCATCACACCTTTTGGTGTGCAGGGGCGCAACAGTGGGATACGTTGAACCAGTCTGCCAATGTTGTAAGGATGAAAACCATCGACGTCTTTATCCGGACGGATGCGTTCAATCACCAGTTCGCAGTTGATGTGTTCAGGCAGGGGTAATTGTACAAGAATGCCATCAATGGCCGGGTCATCATTGAGGCTGTCAATTAACTCCAGCAGATACTGTTCGCTGGTGGAGGCTGGCAGGTCGTGGGATATGGATTTGAAACCGACCCTCTCACAGTCCTGTCTTTTCTTGCCGACATAAACTTTGGAAGCCGGGTCATCGCCAATCAGAATAACCGCCAGCCCCGGAGCCCTGAGACCCTGTGAAGTTCTTTTTTTAACCTGTTCGGCGATGGCGTCGGTCAGTTGCAGGGCAATGGCTTTGCCATCAATAATTTTTGCTGTCATATGTGCTGAAGCCTGTTGCTGACAATATTGGTTGATTGGCGAATATTGAAAATGACCGTTAGTTTAACAGTGCTCAGGCTCTGTTGACACAACAGCCTGCTGATAAAGCCACTGGTTCAACCTATATGAAGTCTGTTCGATATAAAGGGTGAGCATGGTGGTTTTTTTTCAGACAGATTGGTATGGTCATTCAGACGAAGAAGTTTCCTGCATTATCTGAACTGCTATGTGGATCAAAAAATGCATATGGCAATTGACGAGCGCCATGCTTGTGAGTAGTATTCGTCGCCGTTGACCAGCGGAACTTTTCGGGATTTCCTGAAAGTAGCTGGAAAATTTCGGGGTATAGCGCAGTCTGGTAGCGCGCCTGCTTTGGGAGCAGGATGTCGGGAGTTCGAATCTCTCTACCCCGACCAGTCAAAAAGATGATTAAGCGCCCGTAGCTCAGTTGGATAGAGCATCCGCCTTCTAAGCGGATGGTCGCAGGTTCGAATCCTGCCGGGTGCGCCATTTTTCAGATGGCCATTTATCCTGTCTTTTGCTTGATTCTTTGGTTTAATTTGAATAGTCTTTCGGACAGTTACTGGTGGGCGTAGCTCAGTTGGCAGAGCTCCGGATTGTGATTCCGGCGGTCGAGGGTTCGATCCCCTTCGCCCACCCCAGTTTAACGGTTGTCCTGGTGTTTCGGGCGGCCTGAAAAATACAGTGTTTTGCGTGCTTCGTGGAAGCACTGTGAGCGGAAGTGGTGGAATTGGTAGACACGCTGGATTTAGGTTCCAGTGCCGCAAGGTGTGAGAGTTCGAGTCTCTCCTTCCGCACCAGTCATTAACGGGGATAAGTATGCTTATCCCCGTTTTTGTATGTTTCATCCAAAGAAACTGCCCTGATGGGGGGGGATGGACCCACTAGTCCTTAGCTTCGGGGAAACGTATATGAATAATGCAGATGGGAAAAGCTGAGCCAGGGCTGCTGTGTTTTGGGTCTTTTAAATACGCTTTTTCAGGCAAAGTCTGCTTTGTTCGTTGGTTTATACCGTTGAGAAGTGAGAGTGGTGCAAATCCTGTAGGGAACGGGAATGTTTTAATAAAAAGTGTTCCTTTACCTTGCCCGGATCCAGTGTGACAGACCGTGTTTGTGCATTTTCCGGAAGCATTTGCTAGTCTATTCGCCTTTTGGCCCATTGTTTACACAGGTTTTGGTGTTGAGGAACAAAAATGCAAGTCTCCCTTGAAATGACTTCCGGTATTGAGCGCAAGCTGACTATCACTATCCCGTTTGCTGATATTGATGGTGAAGTGAATAAGCGTCTGCAGGACCTGTCCCGACGTGTTCGTCTGGATGGCTTCCGCCCCGGCAAGGTTCCAATGAAAGTGGTCAAGCGTCGTTACGGTGCCGGTGCCAGACAGGAAGTGCTCGGCGAGATGATGCAGTCTTCCTTCATTGAGGCTATTCAGGAGCAGGATCTGAACCCTGCCGGTGCGCCATCTGTTGAAGCCCTGTCTGATAACGACGAAGGATTTACCTTTGTTGCTACCTTTGAAGTCTACCCTGAAATTGCTCTGAATGATTTCAGCGGCATTGTTGTTGAGCGTCCGATTGCTGAGGTTCAGGAGTCTGATGTAGACGAAATGATCGAAACCCTGCGCAAGCAGAGCACAACGTTTGCTGACGTTGAGCGTGCTGCTGAACTGGGCGACCGCATTACCTTTGACTATGTTGGCACCAAAGACGGAGAAGCTTTCGAAGGTGGCAGCGCAGAGAACTCAACTCTGGAGCTGGGCTCTGGCCGCATGATTCCGGGCTTTGAAGATGGCCTGGTGGGAGTGTCTGCCGGTGAAGAGAAAGTGCTGTCCCTGACTTTCCCTGAAGATTATCAGGCGAAAGATCTGGCAGGTCAGTCTGTTGAGTTTGCCTGCAAGGTCCACAAGGTGGCTGCACCCGCACTGCCTGAACTGAATGACGAGTTTTTTGCTCGCTTTGGCGTAAGCGAAGGTGGTCTGGAAGGTTTCCGTACGGAAGTGTCCAGAAATATGGAGCGTGAACTGCGTCAGGCAGTTAAAAACAAAGTCAAGAATCAGGTAATGGATGGCCTGTTGAAGATTCATGAGGTGGAAGTGCCTTCTGCCCTGACTTCTCAGGAAATCGACCGTATGCGCGAACAGGCGGTACAGCAGTTCGGCGGCATGAAAGGTGGTTTTGATCCAAAGCAGCTGCCAGCAGAGCTGTTTGAAGCTGATGCCAAAAAGCGTGTTGCCCTGGGTCTGTTGATTGGTGAAGTGGTTAAGCAGCGTGAAGTCAAGGTTGATGATGAGCGTGTGCGTGCCATGATTGAAGAGATGGCTTCCGCTTACCAGGAGCCTCAGCAGGTTATCGACTGGTACTACAGCAACGATGAGCAGCTGTCTCAGATCAAGTATGTTGTTCTGGAAGAGCAGGTAGTAGATACTATTCTGGAAGCGGCCCAAGTTTCAGAACTGGCATGCAGCTATCAGGACGCTATCAAGCCTGCTGAGCGTGCAGCTGAAACTGAAGAGGCAGAGCAGGAAGAGTCCGCCTGATACCGCTTGTAGAAGAGCATTTTATGAAGAGCGAGGGGAGTTGCTGGTTGATTGGCCAGTTCCCCTGACAAGCAGCTAAGGTTTTACCGGCTCTGGTCGTTTTAATCTGGTATGCAAGCGACTAATCTTTCAGTTTATATGACTGACAGGTCAGTCGCTTTTCTTCGACTTGGCAAGGAGTTAAGACAGGATATGTCCAATCTGATAGACCCGCACGCCGTTGCGATCACCAACTCAGGACTGGTACCTATTGTTGTTGAACAATCAGCCAGAGGTGAGCGCTCTTACGATATCTATTCCCGCCTCCTTAAAGAGCGAGTGATCTTCCTGGTGGGCCAGGTTGAAGATCACATGGCAAATCTGGTGGTTGCTCAGCTGCTGTTCCTTGAATCGGAAAATCCGGACAAGGATATTCACCTGTACATTAATTCACCGGGTGGATCGGTAACTGCCGGGATGTCTATTTATGACACCATGCAGTTTATCAAGCCGGATGTATCCACCATGTGTATTGGTCAGGCTGCGAGCATGGGTGCTTTGTTGCTGGCTGGTGGTGCTGCTGGTAAACGTTATTGTCTGCCACACTCCAGGGTAATGATTCACCAGCCGCTGGGAGGATTCCAGGGCCAGGCGTCAGATATCGAAATTCATGCCCGTGAGATTCTGAGCATTCGCAGTAAGCTGAACCATGTTCTGGCTCACCATACCGGCCAGCCTCTTGAAGTCATTGAGCGTGATACTGACCGTGACAACTTTATGAATGGCGATGAGGCAGTTGAGTATGGCCTGATCGACCAGGTCATGAATCGTCGTGGTGAAGACGGCAATAAAGACAAAAAATAAGCTGGGCGATTGAGCTGATGGCTCTTTTGTGATCTCCGGCGATATGCTCCGCAATCAATGAAAATAGCCTCTGTAAAGTGTGCTATTTTCATTATTTATAGCGCATGCAGGTTGATTTTTATCCAAAGTCGTTGAACACTAACTCATTGGATGGGTTCTCTTGGTATGGAGGACTCTATCAAAATAGCTTTCCAGAAACATGCATGGTCCCGGATGGTCAGGGCATGAATTCTGGTATCAAGCGGATCAAGCACTTGAAAACATGCCTCGATGCCTGCATCTTATCAGGCATGTAATTGTGAATCATGAAATGGGCTTTGATCAGTTTGACTGACAGGTCTATTTTCATTGTCTATTTTCACTGGAGAGTGCAGGGCAGGCATTGTCCGTATAACAGGGTAATCGAATGACCGACGAAACAAGCGGCAAGGGTGAAGACAGCAAGTTGTTGTACTGCTCTTTCTGCGGAAAGAGTCAGCATGAAGTGCGCAAGCTGATTGCCGGCCCTTCCGTATTCATATGTGATGAATGTGTTGATCTATGCAACGACATCATCCGTGAAGAAATTCAGGACAGCAGTGGCGAAGAGTCTTCAGATAAGCTGCCAATCCCTCGCGAGATCAAGGAAACTCTCGACGAGTACGTAATTGGCCAGCCCCGGGCCAAGAAAGTCTTATCCGTAGCGGTGTACAACCACTATAAGCGTCTGCGTTTTGGCGATGCCAAGGGCGACAAAAAGAAAGATGAAGTCGAGCTGGGTAAAAGTAATATCCTGCTGATTGGTCCCACCGGAAGTGGTAAGACGTTGCTTGCTGAAACGCTGGCGCGTATGCTCAACGTACCATTCACCATTGCTGACGCCACGACCCTGACGGAAGCAGGTTATGTTGGTGAAGACGTTGAAAATATCATTCAGAAACTGCTGCAGAAGTGCGATTACGATGTAGAAAAAGCCCAGATGGGTATTGTCTACATTGATGAAATTGACAAGATTTCCCGTAAGTCTGATAACCCGTCCATTACCCGTGACGTTTCCGGTGAGGGTGTTCAGCAGGCTCTGCTCAAGTTGATTGAGGGTACGGTTGCATCGGTACCGCCTCAGGGTGGGCGCAAGCATCCGCAGCAGGAGTTTCTGCAGGTTGATACTTCCAATATTCTCTTTATCTGTGGCGGTGCTTTCGCCGGTTTGGATAAAGTGATTCGTGGTCGTACTGACAAGTCTGGTATTGGCTTCTCTGCACAAGTCAGCAGTAAGGATGACAAAAAGGATCTGGGTGAAACCTTTAAAGAAGTTGAGCCGGAAGATCTGGTGAAATTCGGCCTTATCCCTGAGTTTGTTGGCCGTCTGCCTGTTATTGCAACGCTTGAAGAGCTGGATGAAGAAGCGCTGGTGCGCATCCTTGTTGAGCCCAAGAATGCACTGACCAAGCAGTACAGCAAGCTCTTCGATATGGAAGAGGTGGAAGTGGATTTCAGACAGGAAGCTCTGCGTGCGGTTGCCAAAAAAGCCATGGAGCGCAAAACCGGTGCTCGGGGCTTGCGCTCGATACTGGAGGCGGTACTGCTTGACTCAATGTATGAAATACCTTCCGACAAGAGCATTTCCAAGGTGGTGATTGATGCTTCGGTTATCAATGGTGACTCTGAGCCGCTGTTGATTTACGAAAATTCTGAAACACCGAAGGCAGCACTTTCCGATAAGTGATTTGCTATTGCTTGCAATAAAAACCCTTCCTGGCACAAATGCCACTCGTTGCTAGACGAGTGGCATTATTCAAACTCTACCGCTTCTCTCTTCGATTGATTAAGCACGACCAATCCAAGTCTGTTAAATCCTTTTATTGAAAGTGCGGCATGATCGATTGGGGGTGTTCGTTTAATCCTTCAGGTTGATCCTGAAGATTTATTTGATGAAGAACTTTGATGGTATAGAAAGGGTAGAAACCGGATTTTCTGATTTAAGTTTGCTTGTTGGCTAATCGTGAAAACTGATGGAATAGGTTTTCAAAGAGGGTTAGAAAATTGAGGTAAAAAATGTCTGGTCGGAGCGAGAGGATTTGAACCTCCGACCCCCACAACCCCATTGTGGTGCGCTACCAGGCTGCGCTACGCTCCGACACAAGAAGGGTGAAATGCCCCTTCAGGCGCAGGGTATATTACCCTAAAAAACACTATTTGCAAGCCCTCGCGCATTTCTTTTGCTTTTTTCTCTGTCGAAAATACTATGATGCTGAATAGGCTTTTTTTCTTCCTTCAGAGTCTTTACTGTCTATCCGTTTGTATTGCATAAAGTGGTTTTAACTTTTTCTGCTTTGGAGAGAATAGATGCGTTTGATGCGAAACTGGCTGTTGGGAAGCACCATGCTTTTTCTGACTACCCTGGCGTATGGTGCAGCGACAGAGTCAGCTGAAGCCGCAGAGAAGAAGGTCGAAGCGTTTCAGGTGGTTCTGGAAACCAGCAAAGGAGATATTGTTTTGATGTTGGCACCCGAAGAGGCTCCTGTCACCGTCAACAACTTTATCGAGTATGTTGAAAGTGGCTTCTACAACGGCCTGGTATTCCACCGGGTGATTAATAACTTCATGATTCAGGGGGGAGGCTTTGCCGCAGATATGAGTCAGCGGGCCACCCGCGCTCCGATCAAAAATGAGTCTCTGCTGAATCAGCGTCTGGAAAACAGTCGTGGCTCTATTGCCATGGCCAGAACCCAGATCGCTGATAGTGCGACCTCCCAGTTTTTCATTAATCTCAAAGACAATGAATTTCTCAATGGTAAGCCTTATAAGCCGGGTTATGCCGTTTTTGGCCATGTCATCAAAGGCATGGATGTGGTAGACAGTATTGCCAGAGTGAAGACGGGTTATCGTGGCCCACACGGTGATGTACCCGTTGACTCCGTTATTATCAACAAAGCGTATGTTGTGAAAGAGGGTGGCATGTCGGTGAAAACCGGGTCTGAGGCTTCCTGATATCCATGAGTAAACAGACCATTTCTACCGCTGGTGAACTTGTTCTATCACTAAAATCAGCCGCCAGGTTGTTCGGGCACCGGCGTTTGCTTGTATGTGCAGGCGATGCGGACTGGTGTAAGGATCAAGTGGTGGAGATGGTTCCAGCCCTGGCGGAGTCTGTTCTTCTGATTGGAGCAGGTTTCCCAGAGCTTGCAGCCTCAAATTCAGAAGTTATTGCGGCAAAACAGTGTCTGTCCCGGTTAGGCAGGGAGCATCAGAACATTATCTTTAATGCCCATGCAGGCTTTGATGTCGATGCGTTTGGTGCCATTAGTGGAACCTTAAGTGCCGGTGGCATTCTGGTACTGTTAATACCGCCATTGGACCGATGGCAATTTTTCCACGACCCTGAACATCGCCGGATGCAGGTTTACCCTCAACAATTTGAGGATATCTCCGGACGATATTTGCAGCGCTTGTCGCAAATGATTAAAGCCTCCAATCAGTTATCTCTCTTGACTCAGGGAGGGGGATTACGGATTCAGGAGGCTGAAAATCCTGATAAAAAAACACCGGGTGACAAGGACGAGACGGTCACCGCCCCCTGTAAAACCCGCTCACAAATGCGGGCGGTTCGGGGAATACACAAGGTGTTTCGTGGGCACCGCCGTCGCCCGCTGGTTCTGACGGCCGATCGGGGCAGAGGTAAAAGTGCAGCTCTGGGCATCGCAGCAGCACAGTTGTTGCTGGAAGGTGTTGAGCAGATAATCATAACCGCACCCTCAAGAGGTACCGCAGAGGTATTCTTTCACCATGCCGGGAAAGTGCTGGGTGAGGCTCATGCCGGTCTTTCAGGCAGACTTCAGTTTATCCCTCCGGACGATCTGGTTCAGACACTGCCCGCAACCCAGTTATTGCTGGTTGATGAGGCCGCTGCCATTCCCACGCCCTTGCTGGAAAAAATGCTGACTCACTACAGTCGGATTGTCTATGCTACAACCATTCACGGTTACGAAGGAACCGGACGGGGTTTTGCCATACGCTTCAGGAAAGTTCTGGATAGCAAAACACCACAGTGGCACGAGCTGAGAATGGCCGAGCCGATTCGCTGGCAGCTGGATGATCCCCTGGAAGAGTTTGTCTTCAGGGCGCTGCTGCTCAATGCAGTGCCCGCTGCCATTGATAAGCCGGACAGTATCCATTCGCAGCAGTGCACTTTCAGGCAAATATCATCTGAAGAATTACTGCTCAATGAAGACTTGTTAACTCAGCTGTTTGGTTTGCTGGTTCTCGCTCATTATCAGACCCGGCCATTTGACCTTCGCCATCTGCTGGATGGTGGGAACATGGAGGTCTACGGTCTTTTTGATCGACGGCAACGGTTGATCGCCGTGCTTCTGGCAGCCAGAGAAGGGGGGATTGACCCGGCACTGGCCGATGATATCTGGCTGGGCAGGCGCAGGGTTCGCGGGCATTTGCTGCCGCAATCGCTGAGTAATCACCTGGGCTTACCGGAAGCTATCTTCCTGAAAGGACTCCGGGTCATCAGAATAGCGGTTCATCCTGATTGCCAGAGAACAGGGCTGGGCAAAATGCTGCTGGATAAACTCCAACAGGATGCTGCAAACAAGCATATTGATTACCTGGGCACCCTGTTTGGTGCCACCGATGACCTTCTGAAGTTCTGGGGCGACTCTTGCTATGTGCCCGTGCGGGTTGGTTTGTCCAGAGACGCCGCCAGTGGTACCCATTCTGCCATGATGCTCAAGCCATTATCGCGCACAGCGCAACGCCTGGTTGATCAGGCCCATAAGAAATGCCTTGCTCAGCTGCGGTGGTTATTGATGGATGAACTTAAAGGGCTTGATTTTGAGGTGGTTGCCACCATCTTTGCCATGATGGCACCGATAATCAGGGGCAGTGATGAATATGCTTTGTCCGGCGATAATCAGCGTGAGCTGGTTTCCTTTACAGAGGGGCAGAGACAATATGAGAATTGCATTGATGTCATCAAAAGAGTGACCTTTCGAATACTTGGGGCGGGTGATATAGATGCTGCGGATGCAAGGCTGCTGGTCACTCGAGTGATCCAGAATCAACCTTGGCATCAGGTGGTTGCAGCCTGCAATTTTTCCGGAGAAAAGCAGGCTCGGCAACGTTTGAGAGAGGTGATTTCTGTGCACAGCAGGCTGCATTTATCAGCCGAATAGCATTTATAGTGCCTGCTTCAATACTTATCTGCACCAGCTGGTGCTTTCCTATGAACCTGATGGAGCATAAATAATGGATCGGTTTACTGTGTTTGGGCGTCCTGGCTGTGGATTCTGTGTACGAGCCAAACAGCTGCTGGAGATGAAAGGTTTGCCTTTCAAATACGTTGATATCTACGAAGAGGGGATCAGTAAGGCTGACCTGTCTAAGACCGTCGGCAAGGAAGTGGAAACGGTACCCCAGATTTTTCATGGTCAGGAGTACGTTGGCGGTTATACGGACCTGGAAGCTTATCTCAGGGAACAAGATGGCT
>NZ_JBLYNS010000057.1:0-30792 GCF_049310205.1 Endozoicomonas sp. ALC013
ACTCCGCTCAGGGTGAACGGAGATTGTTCAGAAACCATGTGCTAGAGACATTGCAGCAGTGGTTAAATGTCATACATTTTGGCTTTTAACCACTTTCATTTGGTAAATCATCGATCATTCTTTGCAGGAAGTCGGATAAAAGGCCTGTAATATCTGTCTATCAGTTTCCCTTGTCCATTTCTGGCGGTAAAGCACTATGCCCATTCGAACCCTCACAGGTGCCATTCGACGACGTTTACACCGGCAGCGTTGTCAGTACCGTTCCGGGCATATTCATCACTCGGCACCGGGCGGGCCCCCGCGTCGGCTCAACAAAAAGACCCTCAAGCTGCTCAGCTTTAATATTCAGGTGGGCATCAATACTCAGCAATACCGCCATTATCTGACCCGCAGCTGGCAGCATATTCTGCCTCACGCCAAACGCCAGGCGACCCTTGACCGGATTGCCAGTGTTCTTCCTGACTTTGACCTTGTTGCCTTGCAGGAAGCTGACGGTGGCAGTATTCGCAGCAGCTTTATTAACCAGACTGAATATCTGGCTCTCAAAGGACACTTCCCTTACTGGTATCACCAGATCAACCGCAACCTTGGCAAGCTGGCACAACACAGTAATGGCTTTCTTAGCCGGTTTGAGCCTCTATCGCTGGAAGACCATAAACTGCCCGGTCTGATTCCCGGCCGGGGTGCCATTGTCGCCCGCTTTGGCAACCCTGAGGAGCCTCTTACGGTGGTGATGATGCATCTGGCCCTGAGCAAAAGGACCCGAAATATCCAGCTTTCCTATATCCGTGATGTTGTGCAGCACAATCAGCATGTGGTGCTGATGGGGGATATGAACACCCACGCGGATCAATTACTCAATGACTCACCGCTGAAAAATACATCCCTTCATGCGGCGCACTGGGGGCAAAATACCTTTCCCAGCTGGCAACCGAAGCGTTCTCTGGATCATATTCTGATCAGCCCATCCCTGATTGTTAATCGATTTGGCGTTATCGATATGCCCATCACGGACCACTTGCCGGTATCTGTGGAAATCCGGGTGCCTGACGCCGTATTGAGCAAAGTGTGATTCATCGAAATAGGGCTGAAGCTTCTCAGGCTCTGTTGGCAGGCTATTTGAGAAATGCTGGTCGACTACCACAAGGCAGGAAAAAATAAAAAAGGCCCGATATCAAGGGGGGAAGTAAGGAGGGAGATATCGGGCCTCGAAAAAAAAACCATCACTGTTTCAGTGACAGGGAGTCATTCCAGAAGGTGCATCTTACCTGACACACATTATTTGCCTATCAGTAAAAAACCCGCACCGGGTACGTAATGAATCTTTAACCGCTTCGGAATAAACCCACTGTCTGGTTGCCTTCGGTAGACCCTGTAAAATCGATATAATGAGGCCACGCTTTTGTCAGCGCGGATACCACCAAACACGGAGACTCAATGATGAGCCCTATCAAGCTGGGTGTTTTTGGCTCAGCATTTGACCCACCAACACTTGGGCATCTGGATGTGTTACAACAGGCAGCCACCTGCCATGACTGCATCCTGCTGGTTCCCAGTGCCTTTCATGCTTTTGACAAAAACCCTCTGCCATTCGGCCTCCGTCTGCAGATGCTGCAATGCTTTATTGATGAAGCAGAGGCTGGCTGCACCCTGGAGGTATGTGACCTGGAGGCAGAACTGCTGGAACAGAATCCCGGCAGGCCGGTATACACCTATGACCTGATGGCAGCCTTGACCAGTCAGTACCAGGATAAAGCCACACTGTCCTTCATCAGAGGGCCGGATAATGCCAGGCCTGAAACCTGGAACCGATTTTATAAATCGCAGGAAATTGAGGAAACGTGGCCGATCTTTACCGCCACTGAACGGGTGGCCATCCGCAGCAGTAATGTCCGCAATATTCTTGAATCCGCAAAAATAGCCGATGATCTTCAGCAGGGGTTGAATATGCTGCTACCTTCTGTTCAGGCGTTTATTATCAATAACAACTTATACCAGACAGGGAACCCATGAAGCTTTCAGGTCTTGATGCCCGCGATGTACAGGTTCAGGAAGAGGCAAAGGTTTATTCAGGCTTTCTGAAGCTCTTTAAATACACGATTACGCATCGGCTCTTTAACGGGGGAATCAGCCGTCCCCTGATCCGTGAAGCCACCGTCAGGCCACCCTCTGTGGGCGTTATATTGTTTGATCCGGTGCATGACCAGGTGGTTCTGGTGGAGCAATTCCGCATGGGGCCTTTTTTGAGCGACGATGACCCCTGGTTGCTGGAGGTGGTTGCCGGTATCAGTGAGCCTGGCGAAACCCTGGAAGAAGTTGCCCTGCGCGAAGTAGAGGAAGAAACCGGTTATCAGATTACCTCGTTAATGCCGGTCTCGGATTTCTATGTCAGCCCCGGTGCCAGTAACGAAAAACTCAAGCTGTTCTGTGGTCTGGTAGATGCCACGGCTGCTGGCGGCATTTTTGGTGTTGCCGATGAAGGGGAGGATATCAGGGTTCATGTTCTTCCCTTCCAGGAAGCTTATGATATGGTGGAAGACGGAAGGATTGCCAATGCTCCAGCGGTCATTGCACTGCAATGGCTTAAGCTGCATCACCATGAGTTATGCCAACATGAAAAATAACGTCTTCCCAACCTGGCTCCGGCAACGGTATGCCTTTATCTTTATTGTCAGCTTTTTTGCGGTGACGCTCGCTGGATGCCAGACGAACGGCAAGATGTTCCCTGAGCTTAAGCAGGAAAAGCTCACAAAGGATAATAATTGGACCGTATTACCCTTTATCAGCCACGCTAAAGTGCCATACGAGGATCTTATTCAGCTTGAACGTATGTTGTTGGTCCAACTGCCCTCGAAAGGTATAAAAAACCCTGCAATTTATCACTTACCTAAAACTTTCTCGGTTCCAGATTACCTTTCCGAGGTCTTCCAGGTTGAGCAAGCGCGCGTGTGGGCCATCAGTCAACACATCAAGTACTCCATATCTGCTGAAATTCTTGAATGGCACTATGACCAGCAGAACCGTTTTTCCACAGCTCTGAGTTTGAAAGTTAATGATTTATCATCGGGAGACCTGGTTTGGAGCATAGATGGCCTGGGAGAAGGGCGACCTGGTGAAGCGGCCTACGATGTGAGCCGCAAACTGATTGCTGACCTGGTGGCTGCCATGCCGCTTCAATAAGTACAGCGGCACCGGAAAACTGATACCAATTAATCAAAAACGAGAGAAAAGGACATGCTCTACGTACTCAGGGATGATAACAATCAGGTGTGTGCCGTTTCAGAGAAACCGCTGTCCAATGAGTGGCAACAGGCCGGGATGGACGACGAAAGCCTGATGCTCTTTCTGCACAATAATCCGGAAATCAGCTCCGGCATCATGGTGTCTTCCGATGCCGATTTTATCCGGGTACTTGAGGATGTGATTGATCTATTAATTGATAAGCAGATCATCCAGTTCACTGAGTTTCCGGATGTCGTTCAGGCAAAACTGCTCCATCGTCGCAGATATCGTGAAAGTCTCAGGAGTAATGCGGATACTACGCAGCTTCTGGAAGACGGTGATGACAGCATCTTTTAATTGAAAATCGGCGATCGTCAGAGTCAGATGGCTTTCATATGAATTCTTAATGCCTGGTCAGCAGGCTATCTTTCCGCCGAAATCATCCCCGGTGGAGTCATTCGGGCATTGATGGTTGGCCAGTTTTCCGGCCAGCGGCTCTGGGTTTCCATTGATATATTGGGCACCATCAGCGTTGTTTCATCAATCCGTTCCGGAAACAAGATCCCGTCCAGGTGATCAATTTCATGCAGCATAACTCTGGCGGCAAACCCATCCAGAATGAAAGCGGAATATCGGGCACGGCGGGATAACGTGATTTCGTCTCTTCAGTCACGCCTATGCACAATACCCTTGCTCCCCAGCCAATCTGAGGCGCGGCAATACCAATACCGTTTGCCTCAATTTGCCTGTTACGCAGAGTCTGGAGATTGTGCTGGAAATCATCGGTCAATATATCATCAACACACACCTGCTGATGTTGCTGAAAAAGCAGGGGGTCACCCATGATGACCAGATCCGGGCTATCAGGCAAACGCATCATGACAAGAACCACTCCACATCTGGTTACGATCAATCAGTGTAACTTAATGAACCCGCAGAACGGTGAAAATTCCACTGAAGCACTGATCAGCATCAGGCAAAATATGATTTCATAGCGACTTCTACTTATAATTGCTGCTCAATTTACGTTTATTAAGCACCATGAACAGAACTTATCGCTTACTTGTTTCCTGCCCGGACGCTACAGGCATCGTAGCCACCGTCAGTGACTTTATCGCCAGACACGGCGGCTGGATTGTTGAAGCCAATCATCACTCTGATCCAGTGACCGGGCGCTTTTACATGCGCAACGAAATCAAAGCGGACAGTCTGCCTTTTTCTCTGGATGAATTTAAACATCATTTCACCCCTGTTGCTGAAAAACTCAGTCTGGACTGGCGCATCAATGACTCAGGAGTTCCCCAGCGTGTTGCCCTTCTGGCCAGCAAAGAGGCCCACTGCCTGTCTGACCTGCTTTACCGCTGGCGAAGTGGCGACCTGAACATGGAAATACCCTGTGTCATCTCCAATCATGAAGATTTGCGCAGCTATGTGGAGTGGCACGGTATTCCCTATCACCATGTACCTGTGGGTAAAGGGGATAAGGCATCGGCCTTTGAGGCAATGACATCACTGCTGGAACAGTACAGTGTTGATACAATTGTACTTGCACGCTATATGCAAATTTTGCCCCCGCAACTGTGTGAGCAGTATGCCGACCGTGTCATTAATATCCATCACAGCTTTCTGCCTTCCTTTGTGGGTGCCAAGCCCTACCATCAGGCCTACGAGCGAGGCGTTAAGCTGGTGGGTGCCACCTGCCACTACGTGACGGAAATCCTTGATGCGGGCCCGATCATCGAGCAGGACGTCATCCGGGTTGGGCATCACCACCTGCCAGAAGATATGGTGCGTTTAGGAAAGGATGTCGAGAAAAGTGTACTGGCGCGGGGATTGAGATATCACATCGAAGACCGGGTTATTGTTGATGGCAGCAAGACCATTATTTTAGGATAGTGCTATACGATTGCCACCATCCTGTGGATAAGCTGTGAAAGTCTGTGCATAAGCTATGAATACACAGGGTATAACTAATCCATGACGCAGATATCGCTCAGGGAAGAGTCATGAAACTACAGTCCTGCCCCTGTTGCCGGGGTAAAGCTATATTTGCCGACCTGATTATCGGCAAAGGCAGTCAACGGGTGAAAATGTGGCAGGTCAGCTGCAGTGGCTGTGGTTTATCCACAGAAATGGACGAAGATAAAAGATATGTGGCAAAACGCTGGAATCTTCGCCAGGAGTACGCAAATCTGAAAATGTGGGTAACATTGCTGGCAGCGCTGCTGCCAGCGTCGATCATCATCAGTCTGCTGCTTGGCAACCTGATGGGTATCAGCCTGATCAGCTGAGTTTATCACTCTTCTTCACCGTACCCTGGATACAACTGGTGATGTTATCCACAAGCTGGTTGATAAACGTTGCATAGCTTTCAGGTCCGGATTGAATATTTTCTGCTAGTGGGTCAAGCACACCAACCTGGACGGAAAGCCCTTCTGTCAGCCGCTCAATATAAGCAGGCTGGAACTGCGGTTCCCGGAAAATGCAAGCTGACCCCGCTTTGTTCAACTGCCCTTTCAGGCTTACCAGGTGCCGGGCTCCGGGTTGCTGCTCAGGATTCAGGGTGAAATAGCCGGCAACTTCCAACCCATACTGCTCTTGTAAATAGCCATAGGCATTATGAAAAACGAAAAATGGCTGCCTGCCTGATTGTTCTACTTTTTGACCGTTGCGCACGTCCGTCTGGTCCATGCTGTTCAGAAACAGAGCAAGATTACGCTGATAGCGAGACTGGTTAACCTTGTCCACAGACATCAACACCCGGGCCATCTCTCTGGCAATAACCCTGGCGTTATCGGTGCTCAACCAGATATGAGGGTCATAGTCACCATGATCGTGATGCTCTCCATGCTCATGAATATGGTGCTCATGCTCTTCACTGCTGCGCAGGCGAATGCCATGCATGTCCATCGCGGATACGGCTTTTACCCCCTTTGCCGAGGCCAGCATTTTGGGCAGGAAAGTCTCCATTGAAGGGCCTACCCAGAAAATGACATCCGCACTTCTTAACTTGCGGGCATCAGAGGGCTTGAGGCTATGGCTATGAGGCGAACTTCCCGGAGGCAACAATACCTCAGTATGAGTCACCCCTTCCGTCACCGCCTGGGCAATCAGCTGCAATGGCTTGATGCTGGCCAGCACTTTTGGTGATTCTGCACGTGCACAAAAGCTGGCAGTCATTAGCAACACTGTTATCAGCAACTGTTTAATGGGGACAAACTGCATACGAAAACCGCTTCTTTTGGAAAGCGTTATAATATAACACTTCAATCTAAAAAAGGATCCCCACATTCATAGTTCAGAACCAAGATCTCAGTTAACTTTTTCTGAACCGTAGTAATACTTACAGAGACATAAAAAGGAATAGTGATTGAAAGTGACAGGCTGGAAATCAAATGAACAATCCGGCGGGGATTTTATGGTACTAACGTTCATTAAATCTATGGACGGGGTAGCGTATTTTTGAATACGAACCCTCACCGAGGAGTAAGCAAAGGTTCGCAGTTTTTGAAGTGGTTAGATGCCTTCCCAGTAATCTTCCCCAAAGATGGCGCTGAGCCGTTTGTCTTCTTCCCGATCCTCAAGTGCTCTGCGGATTTGCAGGGAGCGCTTGGAACCTTTCTGCTCAAGTTCAGGACGGATCAGGTGCTCATCCAGAATGAACTCTTTCTCGGCTTTTTTACCTTTTCCCATAACAGCATCCTCTTCTTGTATTTGTTATTAAATGATGCCTGATTACGATTACCAAAATATTAAATTACTGGTCGTACGACAACTACTCATGTCGTATAAAAATGTGCGATAAATCGCACAAATCAACCATTACAAGACCTCATGGCGCAGTTTCGCTAAACTCTCACTGTTCTGGAAAATACTCTCCCCATCACCAGGGGGCATCGACTTCTGACTGAAAGATTCTTATGGACGTAACCTCAATACTTGATTCACTGAATGATGCACAGCGCAGTGCTGTTGCAGCTCCCGTCAGCTCTATGCTGGTTCTGGCCGGTGCCGGTAGTGGTAAAACCCGCGTGCTTGTCCACCGGATCGCCTGGCTAGTGCAGGCTGAAGCCATGTCCCCTTATTCGGTGATGGCGGTAACCTTCACCAACAAGGCCGCGGCAGAGATGCGCTCACGTATTGAGGAACTGCTGGGCATCGCCCCCAGGGGAATGTGGGTGGGTACGTTTCATGGTCTTTCC
This sequence comes from Endozoicomonas sp. ALC013, assembly GCF_049310205.1. Taxonomy (NCBI): domain Bacteria; kingdom Pseudomonadati; phylum Pseudomonadota; class Gammaproteobacteria; order Oceanospirillales; family Endozoicomonadaceae; genus Endozoicomonas; species Endozoicomonas sp. ALC013. Next base: position 7,425 of record NZ_JBLYNS010000057.1, read on the forward strand.
CACCGTCTGCTCAGGGCACACTGGAAGGAAACAGGGCTGCCCGAAAACTTTCAGATTCTGGACAGTGACGATCAGCTGCGCGTGCTCAAGCGGATCATGAAAGCCATGCAGCTGGATGAACAGAAGTGGCCGCCACGTCAGGCCCAGTGGTTTATCAACAGCAAAAAAGATGAAGGGCTTCGTCCCGATTACATCGATCCCGGTTACGACCCATTCGAACGCACCATGGTTGATGTTTATCGACGCTACCATGAGTACTGCGAACAGATGGGAGTGGTGGACTTCGGGGAGCTGCTGCTGCGGGCACACGAACTGCTGCTGAAGCGGGCCGATATTCTCCAGCATTACCGTGAACGTTTCCGATACATTCTGGTGGATGAGTTTCAGGATACCAACGCCGTGCAGTATGCCTGGCTGCGATTACTGGCGGGAGACCAGGACAAGCTGATGGTGGTGGGTGATGATGACCAGTCCATTTATGGCTGGCGGGGTGCCAGAATTGAGAATATACGTCAGTTCACCCATGACTTCCCCAATGCCCAGACCATCAAACTGGAACAGAATTACCGCTCTACCGGCAATATCCTGCAGGCCGCCAATGCCGTTATTGCCAATAACCCGGATCGTCTGGGAAAAGAGCTTCGTACCGATGGTGATAAAGGCGAGCCAGTACACCTGTACGCTGGCTTTAACGAGATGGACGAAGCCCGATTTATTACTGACCGGATTAAAGATGCCATCACCAAAGGCACGGCCCGCAGCGATATTGCCATCCTTTACCGGTCCAATGCACAGTCCCGTATTCTTGAAGAGGCGATGCTCCGGGCTGCGATCCCCTATCGAATCTACGGTGGGCAGCGCTTCTTTGAACGGGCAGAGATCAAAAACGCCCTGGCCTATCTCCGGCTTGTCCGCTCGCCGGATGACGACACCTCTCTGGAGCGGGTGATCAATATTCCCACCCGGGGTATCGGTGAGAAAACCGTAGAAAAGCTCAGAGAGGCGGCCCGGAGTCAGGGTATTTCTCTCTGGCAGGCATTAAAGAACCTGGTGGCAGCCTCGGCGGTTGGCGGTAAGGCGGGTAAATCCATGGCCGCTTTTGTGGAACTGATCGAGTCCCTGAGCCATGCCGGTGAAACACTGGATCTGGGTGAGCTATCCGACCATGTGGTCACCATGAGCGGCCTGATTGACCACCACAGCAAAGAGAAAGGCGAGAAAGGTCAGGCCCGGGTGGAAAACCTGGAGGAACTGGTGAATGCCTGTCGTCAGTTTGATATGGACGAACTGTTCCTTGATGACGAGCAGGGCGAAGAAATCGAAACCATGACACCTCTGGATGCCTTCCTGGCCAATGCCGCACTGGAAGCGGGCACCAGTCAGGCCGATCAGTTCCAGGACAGCGTGCAGATGATGACGCTTCACTCTGCCAAGGGGCTGGAGTTTCCGCTGGTCTTTCTGGCCGGTATGGAGGAGGGGTTATTCCCCCATAAAATGTCGTTGGATGAAGGCAACCTTGAGGAAGAGCGTCGGCTTTGTTATGTGGGTATTACCCGAGCCATGAAAACCCTGTATCTGACCTATGCCGAAAGCCGACGTCTGTACGGCAGCGAAACCATGAACCGCCCTTCCCGTTTTATTCGGGAGATCCCCGGTGAACTGCTCCAGGAAGTGCGCCTTGGTGGCACCATTACCCGACCGGTAGCGACTCGCATGGCACCGGCATCACCTGACCATGGTCTGTCACTTGGCCAGCGCGTCCATCACAACGTGTTTGGCGAGGGAATCGTGATTAATTACGAAGGTGATGGCAACCAGGCCCGGGTGCAGGTCAATTTTGATTCTGAAGGCGCTAAATGGTTGATGATGGCTTACGCCAACCTGTCTCCAATCTAAGGGCATTACTGATGGTGCATTGCCTCTTGCCTATTTTCGCCGCCGACGCAGGCAGCCTCGTAAAACCCCGGAGCAGGAACTTTTGTTAAATTGCCAGATCTTAATGCTCAGGAACTGAATAAATGATCAGGCAGGTAATAGATGATGATTCCAACAACCTTGGGGTACTCATCTACCATGCCCGTATAAATTCCATTCCTGTGTCAATTTGACCGGAGTTATCATGCAACCAATTGCGCAAGGCATTGCAGCCGCAAGCAGAATAGAAACCAATGAACGGCAGTTATTTAATGACCTGAAAACGCTGAATAAATCAGTGGCTGCCTATAACAAACAGGTCTCAGAAATTTCTGGACCGGACCAGTTCAAATCGCTTGAACGGTTGAGGCTGGATTCACCACCCGAATTGACGTTCATCACCGCTATCGGTAAGCGTAAGCTGGAAATTATCGGACTGAACGTTTCCATGGTGCCGCAGTCACCAGGCATTGGTTTGGCCGATGCATCGCAACGAAGACCATCAACTGACGACTCATATATCGAATCATCAACTGACACCTCAGACACCGAATCATCAACTGACATCATTTCAGGCACCAAAGCTATTGAGCCAATCAAGGCTCGTATTATCCAATGCCAGGCCAATTATCTGGAACTCCGACTGGCGACCGGCGTCGGTTGTTATATTCGCGATGTCAGCTTCAGCCCAACGAGTAAGAACCTGATTATCAATGGTCGCGATGATGAGAACGAGTTTAGTCTGAGCATCTGGCGACAGGGCGCGGATGGCAACTGGTTGCCAAAAGGGCAGGTCAAGAGTTCTGATGCAATCTTTCGTTACCAGCTTAACCAGTCGGAAAATACACTCCTGAGCATCAGCTATGATGGCAATATCTTGATGAGTACGCTGAACAGCGATGGCCGTTGGCAGGAGGCGGTGGTGCTTGAACACACCACCACTGATGAAAAGTGTCCGAGGGTTAAGGCAGACTTCAGCCCCTTGCAGGACAAAATAATGTCCTACGATCCACAGACCGGCAAAATCAACGTATTGCGCGAGGATAGCAACGGTCGGTGGACCCCGCTAACCCAGGCTAAAGAGATCAGTCACTGTCAGCAAACTGTGACACATCAAGTGCCTTTCGAGGCCACGAACCATTATTTACTGACTTACCAGGGTACAACAGCGACCATTTGGGGCTGTAGTGATGAGACTCACTGCCTGGAGGAGCAAAAGGTCATTGAGTGCAACAGGCAAATTGCCGGTGCTCAACTCAGTCATGATGAGCAGCATGCCGTGATCTTCACCGAAAGTGGCCAGGCCATCTTTCTGGGTTGTAATGTCGATGGCAATTGGTCACAGATCGGGGAGATCTGTCATCCTGAATGGAGTATGAATGAAGACTGCCAACCTTGCGCCAAACCTATTTGCGAAGCCGCCTTCAACGCCTCTGGGCACCTTGCGCTGACCCGTGATACCGACAATACATTTATTATTTCTGGTTATGACGCCAACGGTGACGCTAACGACAATCCCTGGGTAGTAAAAGCGAAAATTCACAGTTGTGCAGAGGCCAAATTCAGCGCCTCCGGGCGTAAATTATTGGCCAACTCCGGTATTGGCATCTTTAAACTCTGGGACTACAACAGTGCTGACCGTCGGCTGGTTAATGGCCAGACCATTTACCACAGTGGCAGTCACAAAGCTATCTTCAGTCCCTCAGAGAACCTTCTTCTGAGCTATGGCAATGAAACAAATTACGCCTGTATTTGGGGGAATTACGAGGAAGGTGATCTGGCTGAGAAAACGAGGATATATCATCAGGGGGGGATTGACTATGCTGCCTTCAACGCTCAGGAGGACTGTGTGCTGACCCGCAGTCGTGACCGGACGGTAAAAATTCAGGCTCTCGACAGCCAGGGCAAATGGCAGGAACAATTGGTGGTTCAACATCGCAACAGTATTATGGATGCTCGGTTTTCCCGTTCAGGGCGGCTTGCCTATACCATTAGCCTGGACGACACCGCTTGTATCCTGGGGCGCAACGATAATGGCCAGTGGGTGAAACTGGCGGTGACGGACTCTGATGCCGACTTCATCGGGGGCGCTAGTTTTAATGAATTGGAAAACCATTTTCTAACCTATGGCAACAAAATGAACCAGAAGGACAAACACCAGCCAGGCCTTGTGCAACTCTGGGATGATATTGCTGGCCTTGTGCAACTCGACCGCAAATGTTGGACAGAAAAAGAGCAGATAAATGGCCTTGTGCAACTCTGGGGTATTGGTGATGATGGCAAATGGTCAAAAAAAGAGCAGATAACACTGGATCATCCCGTTAAATCGGCCAAATTTAGCCCTGATGGCGATCATTTATTGATTTACTGTAACGATGGTATGTTTCCCATTGCTGGCTTTTTAAAAGGCGGTACTGCATTACTCTGGAAGGTTCCTGCCAGCCCGGGGCAGTGATAACCCATCTGGTTATTTCATGCCCGATTTTTCTTCCTCATATCAGACGGCATTCCTGCTCTTTTCTTGCCTATTTCTGCTGTAGTACTTTCAGCTCCAGCGACGTTTTTGCCCCTTTGGCAATCAGGCGTTCTGCACACGCTGGGTCGCTCCTGTGTTTGGCGAGGTCCAGTGGTGTGATGCCAGGGCGATCAGTAGCAGTAGCGACGGCATTGACATTCGCTCCCTTGAAGAGCAGCGCTTCCACGCAATCGACTCTTTCCCAATTGGCTGCGTGGTGCAGAGGAGTGAGGCCAAATGTACAGGTAACGTGGATATCTATCCCCGGGGTGTCGAGCAGCAACTTCAGGCTATCGGTGTTACCCTTTGCGGCGGCCCAGTGTAAAGGAGTGAGACCATAGACATCCTTGGCATTGATATCCACCCCGGGGTGAGCAATCAGCAATTTCAGGCAATCAGTGTGACAGGGATTACCATTTGTGGCAGCCCAGTGTAAAGGAGTGAAACCATCGTCTTCGAGGGCACTGACATTCACTCCCGGGGTCTTGAGCAGCACCTTGAGGGAATCGGTGTCACCACAAAAGGCGACCATGTGTAAAAGGGTGGATCCATCGCTTAAGGTAGCGTTGACATTCGCGCCCGCCATACACAAAAGCTCCAGGCATTTGCTATTCCTTTCCTGCAAAGTAATTAACAACAGACGTTTATCCAAAGGTATGCTGGCACCATGATCGACTTTAATCTTCAGAATCAGTGCCAGTGCTTGCCAATTTCCGGAGCGGCAGGCGTACTCCTCCAGCGATTTGGATTCGCAAAGCAATGGCAGCACGGGAAGTGTCTGACATTCGGAACAGCGGCGTTGACCCAGTTTGAGTTGCTGCTGATCAGTCAGGGGAATACAACCAAGGTGAAGCTGGCATCCGTACTGACACGATGCCTTGACTTGCAACCGGCCAGCAAATTCGTTTGTGGTGCCGCCATCATGCCCATGACAGATACTGCATTTAAACGACTGATCGCCAGTATTAACCCTGACACTATCCATGTTTGCACCTGTATTCATGACTATTAACTGCCATGAGACAATAAGCGGCAAAGGAAGTTCCTTATCCTGAGTAACTTCCATTTTTTTTCCTGCTCGTAACAAAACCTCAACATGCCCTGAGGCTCCTGCTTCAAAGCCTCCCTATTAATGGCAGCTTGTCAGCTTCCACCTATCCAATTACTATGCTTCTGTCGTGTTCCCTATAAATAAGATTAAGAAAACAGGGTCATTTTCATGAAACGTCGTAATTTATTGTCCTCTTTCGGGGTCGCTGCCGCAGTTGCAGCACTGGCAGGCTGTGGCCAGGGTGAACAACCGCAGCAAACCACCAACACCGAATCAGTAGCACCAGAAGCTCAAAAAACCATCGAGTGGAAGCTGGTGACGTCCTGGCCCAAGAATTTCCCGGGTCTGGGTATCGCGCCTGAGCGCTTTGCCGAGTCCGTTAATAAAATGAGTAATGGCCGACTGACCGTCAAAGTGTATGGCGGCGGTGAACTGGTACCACCTCTGGAAGTCTTTGATGCCGTATCCAGCGGCACGGCGGATATGGGGCACAGTGGCGCTTATTACTGGAAGGGTAAAGACCCGGCCACCCAGTTTTTTACTGCCGTTCCCTTTGGCTTGAACGCCCAGGAAATCAGCAGCTGGATTCACTATGGTGGCGGGCAGGCACTCTGGGACGAAGTGTATAAACCATTCAATGTGAAACCGATGGCCGGTGGCAACACCGGGGTTCAGATGGCGGGCTGGTTCAACAAGGAGATCAACAGCCTGGATGACCTGAAAGGTCTGAAAATGCGCATCCCGGGTATGGGCGGTGAAGTACTGCAGCGCCTTGGCGGGGTACCTGTAAATATCCCCGGTGGCGAGCTATTTACGGCGCTTCAGACCGGTGCTATTGATGCGACTGAGTGGGTCGGCCCATACAATGACCTGGCTTTTGGTTTCTATAAGGCCGCTTCTTACTACTACTATCCGGGCTGGCATGAGCCAGGCAGCATGATGGAATTCACCATCAATCTGGATGCATGGAATAAACTGCCAGAAGACCTGCAGGCCATTGTCAAAACGGCAGCCCGCGCAGCAAACCAGGACATGATTGATGAGTACACCGCACGGAATAATGCGGCGTTGCAACAGCTGGTGAATGAGCACGGGGTAACCGTAAAACGTTTGCCGGATGACGTACTTGCTGAACTGAAAAAGGTGGCTGATGAGATTACCGAGGAAGTTGCGGCCACCAGCGATGTGGCTGGACGGGTTTATCAATCGTTCAGTGAGTTCCGCGAGCAGTCCAAGGCTTACCACAGTATTTCAGAAGTCGCTTTTTATGAAGCCCGCTCTTTTGAGTAATTGACAACGTTCTCGCCGCAATGGACGCCACCGTCACCCTGTGATGGTGGCGTCATCACCTCTGACCCGACGGGTAAATGTCTCAGGGCAACAAATCCCATTTTCTCCAACGCTGGAACCAGAGCACTTACCTGATCATCCAGCCCTGTGTGCATAAAGAGATCGTGCGGTGCTGACTCTGCATCAAACCCGGCCGGGTCCAACAGGCTGACAACCCTGCGGGCAATAGCAGAGCCTGAGTCGATCCAGTGAATGTCGGCAGATACCTGCTGCAACGCTGTTCTCAGCAAAGGGAAGTGGGTACAGCCAAGAACTACCACATCCGGTACCTCTTCTTCGGCAAAAAAAGGGCCAAGAATCCGGTGCAGATCGTGCTCTGAAACCAGCTCACCCCGAAGGTGCCGTTCAGCCATCTGTACCAATTCGCTGGAACCCACTCGAATCACCTGACAGTCCCCGGCAAAATCATCAATCAGCTGGTCGGTATAGCTGCGGGCAATCGTGCCCGGTGTCGCCAGAAGCCCGATGCAGCGTTTTTTTGAGTACTCACTGGCCGTCTTGATGGCTGGCACCACGCCAACAACGGGGAAATCCAGCTCTTCGCGTACCCTGGGCAGTGAGATGGTACTGGCGGTATTGCAGGCAATGACCGCGAGCGAGGGATCAAACTGCCCGGCTAACGCACTCAGGCAGAGGCTGGTACGCTCAATCACTTCCTGCTCGGGCTTTGGGCCGTAGGGAAACCCCTGAGTATCGGAACAGTAAACCACCGGAGCATAAGGTAAAGCCTGCTTTATTTCCTGATAGATACTGAGGCCGCCGACACCGGAATCGAAAATAACGATCGGCTTTACCTTTGTATTCACGGCTGTTTTCACAAGATGTTTCCAAAAAAATGGTTTGTTTAGCTTTTGACCACCAACAGAGTCATGAAGTTTCTCCAACCGCCATTGATGACGCAATAAGCGTTGTTCCCCATTAAATACAGTGAGTCGGTTAGACGGTAATCTGAAGGAATGCATTATCTTTGGTCACATGCCGCCCTGCAACCCGCCTGCATCTGGACAACTCTGCGGGTGTGGGAGGGAGAAAAGCAAGAAGGATGGGGGCAGGGGAAGCCCCCAAAGAGGCTTAAGACGCAATCACTAACGTCGGTCATTCAGCCAGAGACTGAAGCAGTTGAAGATCTTTATCAATTTGTCCTGCCATTGCTCCGAGTGTGGTGATGTCAAGTCTATCCTGGCTGAAGACCGGGTCAGGATTCTCGATACCATCACCCATTTTTTCCGCTTTTTGCTCACCCTCCAGACGGTTTATAACCGGTCTCATATCAAAGAGTTTTGACTCAAGCTCGCCCTGTTGAGCCAAAAGAGCCTCCCCTAATTGATCCCTGACATCCTGGGGTATCTTGCTGAGGATTTCTTCGCAACCAATGAGACTGCCGCCGTGTTGCAAAAAGGCTTTTGCCGCCTCATAGTTGCCGGAGCTTAACGCATAATGAACGGGTGTGCCTGGATGACACCACCAACTGGCCTCATTTAACTCGCCCTTGTGGAGACTGTCTTCGACATAGTCGCTCATAGCAGCATCCTGAAATACCGGGACTGTATAGAAACTTCTGGGAGCGATTTTATCGGCGGTGCACAGTGCTGCAATCATCTCAGGACTGCCGGATTCTGCCAAGGCATAAAGCAGGGGCTTATTGTTGACTGACAGTTGCTGTATAGGTTCCTGCAACAACTTTAATTCTGATTGCCGATTATTTTCCACACACCTTTTGTTATGTGCTATTACTTCATTCCTCATCGCCTTGAGATGTTTGGTAAACATCCGGACATTATTTTCCTTCAATACCTTGGAGACCTCTGCCGCCCTGGCGGACTGACCGCACATCCTGTTATTGATGCTGCTGGCGATCCCTGAGATGGCTTTGGTAATTGTCCAGTTGCTTTTATCACTGTGCACCTCTGGACCGACTCTCGGAACCTGCTGTTGACTGGGGGTCGCACTTATTGTTCTCCCATTCCAACTGCCCTCTTTACCGATTTTGCCGGATTTTTCCGGAAATTCGCCTTCATTTCCAGGGATTTTTGTTGGGGCATTCCCGGGTTTGTATAGTCCATTGGTATGGAAGGTCATAATTAAATCCTTTTTTAATCAATCCTCGATTAACTTTAGCTAAGGTGTGTTTCCGTTTCTGTTACTGGTAAATCCATAGCTCTTCGAGCCCTGCAAACCATTGAAAAAGAGCAATGGAAATTCTCTCTTTTCCGTAGTACATAAGCAGCCTTGAATCCTGTCACCGGAGTAGCGCTATGAATCACAGAGCTTTTCAGGATCAACTGGCTCAGTTCCCGGCTAATGCTGCGGATATCCTGCAACAGTTGATTCACCAGCAGGGCCGCCTTGAGCCAGAACAGGTGAATGAGCTTCAGGGCTTAATGGAGGTGCCATCAGAGCATCTTCTCAAAGCACTGCTGCCTCTCGCTGCTGCCATGAGCACCTGCCCGATCTCAAATTTTTCCGTAGGGGCGATTGTTGAAGGCTTTCGACCGGAAGGACAAGGGCCGGTCTATCTGGGTGCAAACCTTGAAATAGCCGGGCAGCCTCTGAAAATGGCCATTCACGCCGAGCAGGCAGCGATCTGCAACGCCTGGCACCAGGGAGAAACCCGGCTGCGCCGCCTGATGGTCAATGAAGCCCCCTGTGGGCACTGCCGACAGTTTATGAACGAACTGAACGGGATCGACCAGGTGGATATTCTGGTCAGTCAGCTCAATAGTGACCAGCAGCGCCACTATAGGATCTCAACCCTGCTACCAGACGCCTTTGGCCCCGGCGATCTGAAGCAAGACACTCGACTGATGAGCCCGTCGCTGCTCTCCTTCGAGAGCCCGGCCCCTGCTGATAAGCTGGTCAATGCAGCAACAGAAGCGGCCCGCCGGAGTTATGCGCCTTATTCTGGCTGTCATTCAGGTGTTGCTCTTCTTATAGATAATGGAGATATAATTTCTGGTAGATATGCTGAAAACGTAGCTTTCAACCCGGGAATGACTGCCGTAGAGGCCACCCTGGTTAATCTCCGCCTATCCAGCCTGACCAAGGCACCGGGTAAGATTATTGACGCGGTTATGGTTGAAAACCAGGCCTCGATCTCTCATAGGGCCATGGCAGATTCAATCATTAGTCATGCAGGAACAGAATTACGCTATTTCGTTGTATAAACTTATAGGAACTCATTGAGCAAGGAGGCCAGATTGTGAGTTCCGGTTACAGAATTGATTCAGCATCCTCTCCCCATCTTGACTACGGCCAGGGCAATGGCGACAGTACGGGTCACAATGACAGCAGTGCCAATGCTTCCTCTACAGACCACAAGTCTTACATTGACCGCTCAGGCTCAAGAAAGGGGCGGGATAAATCTCTGGAAATGCGTAAAGCCCGGAAAAAAAACCGGCGCAAAAAGAAAAAAATCTCTGAGAGAAATACCAAAGAGTTTAATGATGGCCAGACCGATGAGTGAAGGCCATCACCAGACTGCCGTTAACGTTCTTTCTCAATAATCCTTTCTCAGCCAATAGCATCTTCGCCCCGAAGGGCAACCCCGGACACTTCATTTGACTAATTCCATTCCCGGTGAAAAGATCCTGATCGGGAAGATAGATGGTGTGCGCTGCTGCACGGATTTATGACGCTTACATACAATGCTTGCTTATGAAAAGAACAGACGCTTCCGGACAAAGTGATGACCAGCAACACTACGATGTACTTATTGTCGGCGGCGGTATGGTGGGTGCCACGATTGCCTGTGGCCTCGGCCAGCAGGGAATAAAGGTTGCCTTATTCGACCACTGTGCGCCATCGCCATTACCAGCCGACGCACTGCCTGCACTGCGAGTATCTGCACTCAGCACAGCATCGGAGGAAATTCTTCGCCAACTGGGCGCATGGCCACATATGCAGTCCATGCGTATGACGCCGTATCGTCGTATGGCGGTGTGGGAAAAACTGCATTCCCCCTTTGGCAAAGAGATAGATTCAAGAGCCAACCGGGTGATGTTTGACGCCAGGCAGATTCATCACTCGCAGCTGGGTTTTATTGTTGAAAACCGGGTGACTCAGTCAGGTCTGTTAGAAGCCATCAAATCTTACCCATCCGTCTCTTTTTTCTGTCCGGTCAGTATTCAAACCATTCATACCTCTTCGACGCCCCCGGTGATTGAGTTGTCCGATGGTCGTCGCTTTTCCGGTGATCTTTTAGTGGGGGCAGACGGTGCTAACTCACGGGTTCGCCAAGCTGCCGGGCTGGGCATAAAACAACGGGATTATGAGCAGCAATGCCTGGTGGCAACGGTCGAAATTGTCGGCGGTTGCCAGGACATTACCTGGCAGGCCTTTACCCCGACAGGTCCGGAGGCCTTTTTGCCACTGCCGGATATTAACGGCAGAAGTTACGGATCGATTGTCTGGTATAACCATCCGGAGAAAGTTCGGGAACTGCTGGCACTGTCCGAAGAGGACTTCATTGAAGCGCTGGTAACCACATTTCCTGCTGAACTGCCGGATGTTATTCAGCTCCATGAGCGTGGTGCTTTCCCTATTGCCCGCCGCCATGTAACTGAGTATTTTTGCCAGAGTGTCGTTCTTGCCGGCGATGCAGCCCACACGATAAACCCTCTGGCAGGACAGGGGGTAAACCTCGGTTTGCAGGATGCCGCCTGGCTGATTGAAATTCTGGTGGATGCCTTGAGGGCCGGTGAAAACCCCGGCAGCCCGGAGGTTCTTGCCCGTTATGAACAGGTAAGGCGAAGCGATAATGCCTTGATGATGAACACCATGGATGTTTTTTACCATACCTTCAGTAATCAGAGTAAGCCGCTGCAGCTTCTGCGAAATCTCGGTCTGACTCTGGCTGGCAAGCTGTCACCTGCGATCAACCAGGTGATGAAGTACGCCATGGGGCTTTCTGGCAAACAGCCCAGGCTGGCAACCGGAAAAAAACTATAAATCCAATATTGGTCTTGTTGTTATGGCCTGCGGTGTGTTCAACGCCATAATTTCTGACTCTCTGTGCTGACGGCTCATTTGCATATCACCGTTAGCCCGGGCAATTGATTATTGTCGGACTTTTGCCGATTAACAGCATTACAAATAAACAAAAATAACACATGAAGACAGCCTCAATTTAAAGCACGCTCATCGTGCTTCTGCCTTCAGGCTTCCCTGGCAGCAACTGTTATGAAGGATTGATTTCAAGGATGATCATGACTAATAACCCCTTTTTCATCATCTTAAGTCTGCTGTTTTTGCTCGCTGGCTGTGATTTTTCCGAAGACGATAAGAAGCGGCCAGCTTATGAACAGTTCCAGCCGGGGGAAGATATGCCCGGTGGCACTGCTTCTGTTTGGGTTTCCGGGTTTAATACCATTGCCAAGCCTTCAGCCAATATGCCGGTATTTAACCGTTTAAACTTTCATAAAGGCAATGCGCTGTTCCGCCAGGACTGGCAACCGGAATCCGGGGATGATCTGGCTTCGGATGGGTTAGGGCCTCTGTTTCATACCGCCAGCTGCAGCGGTTGCCATATTCATGACCGAAGAGGCCATGCACCAGAAGATGGAGAGGAGACCGATGCATCGGTTCTGGTTCGGCTCAGCATTCCCGCAATCACGGATGAGCAGAAGAAACGCTTGAAAAAATCAGGCGTGATTCCTGAGCCTACCTACGGTGGACAGCTGCAGGTTAATGCCCTTGAGGGTGTGAAGCCTGAAGGGAAGGTCAGGGTTACCTTTGAATATTTCAAGGTAGCCTTTGCCGATGGTCATCAGGTTGAGCTTCGAAAACCGATATTCACCATGGAAAACCTTGGCTATGGGCCCCTGGCTGAAAACACCATGATATCCATGCGGATTACGCCATCAATGATCGGCATCGGCCTGCTGGAAGCCATTTCCGAGAACAGCCTGCTGGCGAATGAAGACCCTGAAGATCAGGATGGTGACGGTATTTCAGGCAGGGCCAACCGGGTCTGGGATATCCAGAAGCAGAGAACCTCCATTGGCCGGTTCGGTTGGAAAGCCGGGGTGCCAACTCTGCGACAGCAGTCGGCTGCAGCATTCAACGGAGATATGGGGCTGACCACCAGCCTGTTTCCAGATGAATCCTGTACTGAGTGGCAAAAGGATTGCCTGGCGGCTCCCAGCGGTGCGGCACCGGATGTATCTGACTTTGTTCTGGATAAAGTGGTATTTTACAGCCGTAATGTGGGGGTGCCTGTTCGCACCAATGCCAAAAAGCCAGAGGTGCTAAAGGGCAAGAAATTATTCAATGAAGCGGGTTGCGCGGGCTGTCATCAACCCAGTTTCCGAACGGCGTCCATGGATGTTCAATCGGAAACCGCCATGACCGTTATTGAGGAGGAGCAGGCGAATCAACTGATCTGGCCTTACAGTGATTTTCTTCTGCATGATATGGGGAAGGGGCTTGCGGATGGCCGCCCGGAGTTTCTGGCCTCTGGGAGAGAATGGCGCACACCGGCACTCTGGGGTATTGGTCATACCCAGCTTTTGGATCGAAGAACCGGCTTCCTGCACGATGGTCGTGCCAGAAGTTTAATGGAAGCGATCCTCTGGCATGGCGGTGAAGCCAAACAGTCCCGGGGCAATGTGTTAAAGATGAATGTCCGTGAGCGAAAGGCCCTGGTGGCTTTTATCGAATCGCTTTGATTTCTGCCAATGTGGTTAAAAAATCTTATTGTGATACCACCATAACTTTTAGAACAAGAAAGATACTTGTTATCATGACGGATTTATTATCAGAGTCCTGAAACAGGTTTAAGCATGGCGGAGCAGATCATTATTGGCGACGATGGAGTTGAGCGTCAGTCCCTGAGAGCGTATACCGAAAACGCGTACCTGAATTACTCCATGTACGTCATCCTGGATCGTGCCCTGCCCCATATAGGGGACGGCCTCAAACCTGTCCAGAGACGCATTATCTACGCAATGAGCGAGCTTGGCTTGAAAAATACCGCCAAGTTCAAGAAGTCTGCCCGTACCGTGGGTGATGTGCTCGGTAAGTTTCATCCCCACGGAGACAGCGCCTGCTACGAAGCCATGGTGTTGATGGCACAACCTTTTTCCTATCGCTACCCACTGGTGGATGGACAGGGCAACTGGGGCTCGCCTGATGACCCCAAATCCTTTGCCGCCATGCGTTATACCGAGTCCCGCCTCACGAAATATGCTGACTCATTGCTGGGAGAACTTGGCCAGGGCACGGTGGACTGGGTGCCAAACTTTGACGGAACACTGGAAGAACCATCCATACTGCCAGCGCGCTTACCCAACCTTTTACTGAATGGCACCACCGGTATTGCTGTTGGTATGGCAACCGACATTCCACCGCACAATCTGCGTGAAGTGGCCAACGCCTGTATTCACCTGCTGGAGAATCCCAGGGCAGGGGTTGCCGAGCTTTGTGAACATATTCAGGGGCCTGATTTTCCAACGGAAGCTGAGCTGATAACCCCTCGGTCAGACCTGATCAAAATGTATGAGTCGGGCAGGGGCTCTTTACGAATGCGCGCGGTCTACCAGCAGGAAAGTGGTGATATTGTGGTGACGGCCCTGCCACACCAGGCATCCGGGGCGAAGGTTCTGGAGCAAATCGCAGCGCAGATGCAGGCCAAAAAGCTGCCAATGGTCGCTGACCTGCGGGATGAATCCGACCATGAAAATCCGACTCGTCTGGTGATCGTTCCCAAGTCTAACCGGGTAGATACCGACAGCCTGATGAACCACCTGTTCGCCACCACTGACCTGGAAAAAACCTACCGGGTTAATATGAACATGATCGGTGTTGATGGACGCCCCCAAGTTAAGGCGCTCAACAAAATGTTGGGCGAGTGGCTTACCTGGCGCAGTGAAACGGTACGTCGCCGTTTACAACACCGGCTGGATAAAGTGCTCAGCAGACTTCATATTCTTGAAGGTTTGATGATCGCCTTTTTGAATATTGATGAAATTATCGAAATCATCCGTACAGAAGATAAACCCAAAGCCATTCTTATGGAGCGCTTTGGGCTTTCTGATATTCAGGCCGAAGCCATCCTTGACCTGAAATTGCGACATCTGGCCAAACTTGAAGAAGTAAAGATTCGTGCAGAGCAGGACGACCTGGAGCGGGAGCGCAATTCACTTGAGTTGACCCTGGGATCAGAAAGACGTCTTAAGACGCTTATAAAAAAAGAGCTCAAAGCGGATGCTGAAAGTTTTGGCGACGATCGTCGTTCTCCTATCGTCGTAAGATCTGAAGCCCATGCATTATCACAATCAGATTTGATGATTTCTGAGTCTGTCACCGTCGTACTGTCCAATAAAGGCTGGGTACGTTGCGCCAAAGGCCATGATGTTGATCCGTTGACGCTTAATTACAAATCTGGCGACGGCTATCGTTTATCTGCAAAAGGGCGGAGCAATCAGACTTCAGTGTTTCTCGATTCTACCGGGCGAGCCTACTCCGTTCTGACCCATACGCTGCCTTCGGCACGAGGGCAGGGTGAACCATTAACCGGACGAGTCAACCCTCCCTCCGGCGCAACCTTTGAAGGTTTGTGTGTTGGTGACGCCAGTGATTGTTATCTGCTGGCCAGTGATGCGGGTTATGGTTTTATTGCACAATTCTCCGATATAGTCAGTAAAAACAAGGCCGGAAAAACCCTGCTGACGCTGCCCAAAAATGCCCATGTACTGACACCAATGCCCGTAAGCGGCAACAACCCGATGCTGGCCGCCATCACCAATGAAGGACGAATGTTGGTATTCCCATTGCAGGACCTTCCCAAGCTTGGCAGGGGGAAAGGCAATAAAATTATTAATATTGCCTCTGCCCGTGCAGCCGAAAGAAGTGAGCTGATGACTCAGCTTGCCATCATCAATGACGGTGATGCGCTGACACTTTTTGCAGGCAAACGCCATGTGACTCTGAAAGCTACAGACCTTGAGCATTATCGTGGCGAGCGGGGAAGACGTGGCAACAAGCTTCCCAGGGGCTTTCAGAAAGTGGATAAGGTTGAAGTGATTTCTGCAGGGTAACCTGCAGAATGATTAAGCGTCTTTTCGGATAAGCCTTTCAAGGCTTATTCCGATGAACTTCCCCCATGGACAAATGTGATGACTAAAAGAGCATTTTAAAAGTTTGTTTTAGTTATTGATTCCACAGCCACCCAGTATCATCTGGCAGACACTTTCGGTATAGGCTTCCACGTCCTCGGCATCCAGGTCCTCTTTACCCAGAACGGAAGCAACCTGGGGACCATAGTCGACGTAGTATTGAGTCGTTGCCCAGATGGTAAATAACAGATGAACAGGATCAACCGGTCTCATCTTACCCTGGGCAATCCAACCATTAATAACCTCGGATTTTTCCTGAATCCAGTCATTAAAAGGCTGCAAATGCTCTTTAATATGCTGCCCTCCATGCAGTATTTCACTACTGAATATGCGGGATGCATTTGAATGAGCCAGCACATATTTCATTTTGGCCCGGATAAATTGTCTTAATGACGTTTCAGGATCATCATCTGGGTTGAGGCCACTGAAAACAGACTGCCATAGCTCCATGATGTGATTGAGCACCGCACCGTATAGCTCAACCTTACTATTGAAATAGTAGTGCACATTCGCTTTTGGCAAGCCAGCCCGGTGGGCAATATCGCGAATAGACGCTCCCTTAAATCCGCTGGCGACAAACTCATCTTCTGCGGCTTGAAGAATAATTTGAATGTTTTTCTGCCGGACCCGACTATTTTTTAATCCTGCCTGATCTGTTTTTGAGGGTGATGGTTGCATACTGAATACCGTACCTTGCATTGATTATACTCGATTTGAATATAGACAAGGGACGGGCTTTTTCCACGGCTTAATAAAAAAACGACAGTTTTCAAATAAAAAATACTGTCGTTTTTATTAAACTATATGAATTTTCTACTGTCGATGTGATTAAGCCTTATCAAGATCTCGGTGCGTATGCAAAGACATCAGAGTGAATATTTTTCGCCTGGAAATTTTCTGCTACCAGTGCATCAAATGTTGCATAAACCATCTGTGGAGATCCGCTGATAAAGACTTCACTGCCAAGGAGCAGGTTTTTGTCGTCTATGACCGCCTCAAACAAAAGCCCATGACGCCCTTGCCAGCCCGCTTCTCCAAGCGCGTCACTGACCACCGGGTGGTAGTGAAATTGAGAAGAAGCCCAGTGAATAGGAAGATTAGGCATATAAAACCCTTCTGGCGAACGAGCCCCCCAGTACAGGTAGATATCTTGATGCCCTGGCTTGTTCAGTGAGAACTCAATCATGCTTTTCATCTGGGCAAATCCGGTACCCGCAGCGATAAACACCAGTGGTTTATCCGGAACACTTGCAAGAAAGCACTGACCTTTTGGCATTCGGATTGAAATGCTCCCCTGCTCAAGCTCATTGAATAGTTCAATGGAATTAGCGCTGGAAGATAACTTTTGAATATGTAATTCCAGCTCCTTTTGACCGGGAACCGGGGGGCTGGCTATAGAGAACGCGCAGGCTTCACCACCTGCCAGGAGCATCTCAAGGTACTGCCCTGCCCGGTAGTCCGGGAAATAGCCCTCATGAGGCGTGAGGATGACACGGTAAATACCTTCCGATAACAACTGAAGATTGGCAACCTGGCAAGACTGGGTGGAAACTGGGTTGTTCTGCACGAATACCGCTACCTCTAACGCTTAAAACTTCAGGAACCCCGGGCTTCCTGAAGCCATATGCTACATAAGTATTAATTATCGATGCCAAGCTGATCCCAAATAGCATCAACCCGATGTTTAATGGTATCTGTCATCGAAATGGCTGTTCCCCACTCCCGGCTGGTTTCACCTTCCCACTTGTTGGTGGCATCAAAGCCGACCTTTGATCCCAGTCCGGCAACGGGAGAAGCAAAATCCAGGTAATCAATGGGCGTGTTGTCGATGAAGACTGAGTCTCTTTTCGGGTCCATACGGGTAGTCATCGCCCATATCACATCATTCCAGTCCCTGGCATTGACATCATCATCGGTCACAATCACAAACTTGGTGTACATAAACTGTCGCAGGAATGACCAGACACCCAGCATAACCCGCTTGGCATGCCCCGGATACTCCTTACGCATGGTAACGACTGCCAGCCGATAAGAGCAACCCTCTGGCGGTAAATAAAAATCAACAATTTCAGGAAACTGCTTCTTGAGAATAGGGACGAATATTTCGTTAAAAGCCAATCCCAGTATTGCCGGCTCATCCGGCGGGCGCCCTGTATAGGTGCTGTGATAAATGGGGTTGCGCCGGTGTGTCACACATTCAACCGTAAACACCGGGAATGACTCAACCTCGTTGTAATAGCCGGTATGATCGCCGTATGGGCCCTCATCCGCCATCTCCCCGGGATAGATAAAACCTTCAAGGACAATCTCGGCACTGGCAGGAACCTGCAAATCATTCGTGCGACTTTTGGTTAACTCGGTTTTTCTGCCCCTCAACAGACCGGCAAACGCATATTCTGATAATGAGTCAGGGACCGGTGTCACAGCACCAAGAATGGTCGCGGGGTCAGCGCCTAAAGCCACGGATACCGGAAAAGGGGTATCCGGGTGTTTTTTCTGCCAGTCCCTGAAATCAAGCGCCCCACCCCGATGGGATAGCCAGCGCATGATTAATTTATTCTTGCCAAGCAGCTGCTGACGATAAATGCCCAGGTTCTGGCGCTCTTTTTCCGGGCCACGGGTAATAACCAGGGGCCAGGTGATCAATGGTGCGGCATCCCCTGGCCAGCAAGTCTGAATTGGTAGCCGGGTTAAATCAATATCATCACCTTGCAGTACCACTTCCTGACAAGGTGCCGATTTAACCACCTTTGGTCCCATGTTCAGCACCTGTCTGAACAGCGGCAGCTTTTCAATGGCATCTCTTAAACCTTTTGGGGGATCCGGCTCTTTCAGGTAGGCCAACAGCTCACCCACTTCTCTCAGAGCACCGATATCCTTCTGCCCCATCCCCAGGGCAACCCGCTTCTGCGTGCCAAACAGGTTCGCCAACACGGGCATATCGAAGCCTTTGGGGTTTTCAAACAATAGGGCGGGACCACCTTTTTTCAGGGTTCGATCACAGATTTCAGTCATTTCCAGAACCGGGTCAACTTCAAACGTGATTCGCCTGAGTTCCCCCTGTTTTTCCAGCTGATCAATGAAATCCCGGAGATCCTTGTATTTCATGAATATTTCTTCTTTGGCTCTGACTTTTTCAGGCTTTGGCAGTTTTCTCCTGAACAGTGAAAACTACGTCAGTTGAAACAGATGATAAAGAGGTTATTGCTGTCTGATTATGAGGATCGAATAACCGAAGCTTGCCTTTCACGGTCTTTTCGGCCCGCAAAATGAACGGACTGAAAGATCAAAGTCTGACCGGGTAGTTGCGCAATGGCTCATTGGTAGAAACAGGCTTGCAGGGTGCTTTGGCCTTATCCCCCGGCAGGGACTGTGATCGTGATCGACATCCTTCTCACAGTCCTTCCTGTGGGAATAAAAATTACTTCCGTTTCATGGACTGGAAGAATTCTTCATTCGTCTTGGTGTGCTTCATACGGTCCAGCAGGAATTCAATGGCCTGAATTTCATCCATTGGGTGCAGGATTTTACGCAGAATCCACATACGCTGAAGCTCTTCTTCCGTGGTCAGCAGATCTTCACGGCGAGTGCCTGACTTGTTGATACCAATAGCAGGGAAGACCCGCTTTTCAGCCGCCCGACGGTCAAGGTGGAGTTCCATGTTACCGGTACCCTTGAATTCCTCAAAGATAACCTCATCCATCTTGGAGCCGGTATCAACCAGTGCGGTTGCCAGAATGGTCAGGCTGCCACCCTCTTCAATGTTTCGGGCAGCACCAAAGAAACGCTTCGGACGCTCAAGGGCATGAGCATCCACACCACCCGTAAGCACCTTGCCGGAAGAGGGAATCACAGTGTTGTAAGCACGGGCCAGACGGGTAATGGAATCCAGCAGAATAACCACGTCTTTCTTGTGCTCTACCAGGCGCTTGGCTTTTTCCAGCACCATCTCGGCAACCTGCACATGACGTGAAGGAGGCTCATCGAAGGTAGAGGCGACCACTTCACCACGCACGGACCGGGACATTTCGGTAACTTCTTCCGGACGCTCATCAATCAGCAGAACAATCAGGTAGCACTCCGGATTATTACGGGTAATGTTTGCCGCAATATTTTGCAGCATCAGTGTTTTACCCGCTTTAGGAGGAGAGACAATCAGGCCACGCTGACCTTTGCCAATGGGAGCTACCAGGTCGATAATTCGAGCGGTTAAATCCTCTGTTGCACCATTTCCCATCTCCATAGTGAGACGGTCCTGGGGAAACAATGGCGTAAGGTTTTCAAACAGGATTTTATTGCGGGCATTTTCTGGTTGGTCAAAATTGATTTCATTCACCTTGAGGAGGGCAAAATATCTTTCTCCCTCCTTGGGTGGACGGATTTTCCCGGAAATCGTATCGCCCGTTCTCAGATTAAATCGGCGAATCTGACTTGGGGAAACATAAATATCGTCCGGTCCCGCCAGATAGGAACTATCAGCGGAACGGAGAAAACCAAAACCATCCTGGAGAATTTCCAGAACACCGTCACCATAGATGTCTTCACCACTGCGTGCATGGCGTTTGAGTATGGTGAAAATTACATCCTGCTTCCTGGAACGGGCAAGGTTTTCGAGACCCATTTCATTCGCTATCGCCAGAAGTTCAGGAACAGACTTTTTCTTCAGTTCGGTAAGATGCATAACCAGTAGTGTGCGAATGTTAAATTGAAAGGTAAGTGGCCGTTGTCTTTGCAGGAAGATCAGAAAGTATTTGACTTATTATGATAAAGGACAGCTAAGTGTTGATTGATGCCTGCGAGTGTTTATAACGGCTGCCCTGTCTGGGCCATATCCCTGAGGTCAGAAGATTCCTGACAGCCCTGTGTAATTACAGTCTATATCCATTTCTGGAAAATAATCAAGAATTAAGACTTCGTCAACTGAATTGATTCAAAAATTTAATCAAATGGCTATAAAATTGAGGCCAGTCAAGTGGCTGTAACGGTCTGTCACAACCACCAATGACCAGCAATTACAGATTGCTATCCAAAAATGCGGTCAGCTGTGATTTGGACAGCGCACCCACTTTCGTAGCTTCTACGTTGCCGCCCTTAAACAGCATCAGCGTAGGAATACCACGCACACCGTATTTTGGCGGGGTTGCCTCATTCTCATCAATATTCAGCTTGCAGACGGTCAGCTTGCCGTCGTAGTCCTGGGCAATTTCATCAAGAACGGGGGCAATCATTTTGCAAGGACCACACCATTCAGCCCAATAGTCAACCAGTACCGGACCTTCCGCCTTCAGAACCACTTCTTCGAAGGAGTCATCTGTCACTTTGACAATTTCGCTCATGGAATGGATCTCCTAACCAGGGTACTTAATTAGTACTTAAAAGTGTTTAAAGTAAACTCAGGAGCCTTGACCGAGGGCAAGCCAAACAGGCTGCCAAAAGATATCACCGGCCCAGAACTGACCTATTATGCCTGATTCATGGAATTTTGTGGCTTTTTTTTCTATAAAAATGCCATTGAGCATGGAGGCTTATAAGATTGCCATATGACACAGGCCTGTTTTTCAGTCATCAGTGTAGCTTTGCCCCTGGCAATACAGCCAGTAGGATTTGTGTGCATAACTCGATTAAAGTTAACCTTTTAACATCGGTTATGCTCCGGTCTGCAACCCGGTATTGTCAGGTTGTTAAAACGAGCATTGAAAGCACTGAAAAACATAATATTTTCAATATATTAGCTATGAAATACCATGACAAAACAAGGGCGTAAACAGTCCGGCAGCCTACCTCTCGTAGCCGCCATAGACCTGGGCTCAAACAGCTTTCACATGATCGTAGCCAGGGTGGATCAGGGTGAAATCCGACCAGTAGAAAGGCTGGGCAAAAAGGTTCAGTTAGCTGCAGGCCTTAACCAGCACGACGAGCTAACGGCTGAAGCAATGAAGCGGGGCTTCAGTTGTCTGGAACAGTTTGCCCAGTACCTCGCTGGCAATACCTTTCAAGCGGTCAGAGTCGTGGGTACCAATGCCCTGCGTAAGGCGCGGAACAGCGATGCTTTTGTTGACCAGGCCCAGTCTATCCTGGGCTACCCGGTTGAAATTATCGCGGGCAGGGAAGAAGCTCGTCTCATTTACCTTGGTGTTGCCCAAACCCAGTCCGATGATAATGAGCGCCGTCTGGTGATGGACATCGGTGGCGGGAGTACCGAGTTCGTTATTGGCGAACGTTTTGAGCCAAAGTTGATGGAAAGCCTGCACATGGGCTGCGTGGTATTTACCGACCGTTTTTTTGGCACCGGAGAACTCACACCACAACGATTCCAGTCCGCTTATTACGCTGCACGACTGGAATTACTCAATATTGAACAATCATTTACCCATTTGGGCTGGGTTGATGCCGTAGGGTCATCAGGTTCAATTCGTGCGGTCAGCAGCATTCTTCAGGCCATGGGAGAGAGTGATACCATCACCCGGGAAAATCTGGAGATGCTCAAGCTCAAAGTCCTGAAGTTTAACCAGATCGGCCGTGTTCGTTTTCCCGGGCTGAAGCCTGATCGTCAGGCGATTTTTCCAGCAGGCCTGGCCATTCTCATGGCAGGCTTCGATGCCCTTGGCATCGAACGCATGCATTACTCTGACGGTGCACTTCGGGAGGGTGTTCTGCACGACATGCTCGGGCGGGACCGCCATGAAGACGTTCGGGAGCGAACCATAAATGCCCTGATGAGCCGCTATCATGTTGATGAGCAACAGGCCTTCAGGGTCATGAATCATGCCCGAAACTGCTTTGCCATGACGGCTGATATCTGGGAACTGGGCGACTGTGATCTTGAGCTGCTGTCCTGGGCTGCGCGTGTGTGCCAGATAGGGCTTGATATCTCCCATACACAGTACCATCGACATGGTGCTTACCTGATCGATAACTCTGACCTGATGGGGTTCAGCAAGAGAGAACAGCAGCAACTTGCGCTGCTCGTCAGGGGCCACAGACGTTCCATATCCAAATCACTCCTTTCCGCCTGGCCCAAGGCGGTATCACGCAAGCTGATGCGGCTGATTATCCTGCTGCGCATTGCCAATGTGCTGAGTCATGGTCGCGACGATACCTTACCGGAATATTCCATCAGCTTATCCGGCTCTACCATATCCCTGTTTTTCCCGGAAGACTGGTTAGAACAACACCCTCTGACCGAAGCATACTTTGACTCAGAACGAAGCTATCTGGCAAAAATAAGCTTCAAGTTACTGGTGGCATAGCAACGTGCATAAACGAATAAGGATAGATTGCGCCACTCTAATCGTCGGGTATTGATGCCGCCACCGGGCAGTAATTCCCGCAATAACTAAAATCCCTTTGCTACCAAGGGCTGGAAGCTTGTGGGGCAATTTCAGCTACGCAGTCTAAAATAGAGGATATTTTTGTCAAAATACT
>NZ_JBLYNS010000058.1:0-29348 GCF_049310205.1 Endozoicomonas sp. ALC013
GGCCGCGTTACTGGCCCGGTGGCACTGTCAACTGCGGTCATGCCTGGAGAAGCAAAAGTTGGCGTTGCGCCCCACCAGCCTGGATCTGCAAAGACTGGCCAGGGCCGTTGCCGAAGGTGGCGACTTCAGCAACAGGGCAATCAGGCAACAGTTCAGCCAGCACTACCAGCTCTATCTACTGGCAGCAAAAACGACACTGGACAAATTATCGGGCCTGCCGGTGGCAACAGAGTATAAAGGTACGGTTGAGCCAGCCCTGTGCACCTGGCTTAATACCACCATACCCAACCTGGAGCGTCCCTGGCTGGTTCGCCTCGGTGCGTGCACCCTGCTCAGGGAAGATCGCCATGAGATCACTGTCCACAGGGATCTGGATGGCACGCAGGCCAGGCAGGCAATCATCGCTCTGCTGGCCCGGGCGCAGTGGCAAGCGTCCGGCCTGTCGTTGGCACCGGATATTACCGACGATGTCCTGACCCAGGCCTGTTACCGATACTGGCAACAACAGTGGTTTAACCACCGCTTCGGGCATACCGGCATGGCCCCGGACACCGCGTTTCTATTAACATCCGCCCAACAACAAGCCATGGCAAAAACAGGGCAGGGATATCTGCCGCATGCTGACCGGTTGATTGCCCATCACGGTATACAGCCGGTTCATCTGTGGCCCGCTTGTTGGAAAGAGCTGCGACAACTGCTGACTCGTCCTGTCAGCCCGCCATCTGATCAGGTCACGCCAGAGACGGTTTTAGCCGCTGGGAAAACCGGAGATAAAACCAAAGACGCACAACCCAGTGGCCATTGCGGACCGATCAGTGAAGCATCAATCTCGGAAAAACAAACCGTCGAAGCCGCTTGCCAATCAGCCCGCAGCCGTCATGCCGGATCCGGAAAAAAGTCCACATTATCGCGCATAGCAGGGGCCTTGACGGTTTTAGCCGCTGGGAAAACCGGAGATAAAACCAAAGACGTACAACCCGGTGGCCATTGCGGACCGATCAGTGAAGCATCAAGCTCGGAAAAACAAACCGTCGAAGCCGCTTGCCAATCAGCCCGCAGCCGTCATGCCGGATCCGGAAAAAAGTCCACATTATCGCGCATGGCAGGGGCCTTGACAGCGAGGCTCATTACCGGTCAAGACAAGAGAAAACGAAAACGCAGAGACAAAATATTGTTGGAATCTTTGCAAATCACACAAGAGCTATTGAACTTAAACACCGATTATGAGCGCCGAATCAAGGCAGACCGGGTGATTGGCAGCTACTTTGCTGACAGCGAATACCATCCAGCAGAGTATCGATTCCGTTGCCTGGATGTCATTGTCTCGGCTGACGGTTCCATCATCATTAATGATTTGCCCCCAGTGCCGGTTAAGGTCACGTTACCCAGGCATCCGGCCAGTGGGAAAAATATGATGACTGGTGTTAATCAAAGCCAGGCACATATCCGCCTGAAAGCGGTCAATGGCCTGTTCAGGCTCCCGGGTCTGAGTGCCCATGAAGACATTATCGATATGAGCCTTGAGCCCGACCTGCCATTCCATCTGCGCAGAGACGACTATTCCGGGCTGCACAGCGTAGTGGTACCTGCTGCCAAAAGAAACGAAACCATAGCCTTTACTTACGTGGTTCAACGACAGTCAAGTAAACGCCATACGTCGCTTACTGGTAAGCAGCTTGTGAAAGACTGGACAGATCGTCCGGAAACATGCTGTTCAAGCACCATAAAAACCAGCATTGATCCCCTGTTTGAGAAAATTCAGGGATTTCCGGAAGGGCTGCGTAAAGACTTGGTTGCTATTCAACAGGCAGAGTCTCCCAGGCAACGCATTGAGGCAATTGCCAATTATTGTCAACAGTTTACCGGTAAGGCCAAACCGGAGCAGAGTAAAGGCTTCTTCCAGTATCTCTTGCAAAATCGGCAAGGGGCTTGCGTGCATCGCTCCGTGATATTTGTAACGTTTTGCCGCTATTTTGGCATTGCCTCCCGATTGGTAAGCAATACCGTCCATGTATTTCCCGAGTACTCCCTGGATGACGGTCGCAGCTGGCAGTCGAGGCAGGATTTGGGTGGTGCCCCTACCCAGTTGGAAATATTAGAGCCCGATAAACCGATTCAAAAGGCAACGCCAAAGAGTTCTCAAATCGAAGAACTGTGCGATCAAGAGGACTTAACCGGGCTGCTCGACAGTGATGCTCTACTGAAACAAATGGCTGCGCAGCTTGGCAATGACATAGTACGTAAGCTCTTTTTCGAAGATGAAGCGGATTTATCTGGTGGGGGAAAAAGGGAAATATTGGCAGATACCTTGCACTCCGGCTTGCACAACAGCATCAAGGACATAGCAGATGGTCAGATTATAAAACGACTCATGGATATCAAAAAACTGTTTATAAATGGTAATAGTGACATTAACGATTGGCTTTCTGCTTTAGACAAAGCACTGGAAGGCGCTGATTTCTCGAAGCCTTCGACTATCGATTTTGTCCGGGAGGCGTTGGCATCCGGTTTACTGGACCCGGACACAGCCTATTGTCGAAACAAAAATGAAATACCGGCGTATAACAACCCTATCCGCTTTCTAAACGGATATCACACATTCCTGGATTGTCTGGAGGGCGTTGATGAACTGAAGCCTTACATAGCCGATGCCCGGAAAAAATGGTACACGTATCTTTATGGCTATGAAAAAACGGGCAAGTCGAATGACCAGGAAAAACTTGAGGCCTTGGCAGAACCCGTTTTGGTTACCCACGGCCACAGTGGGCATTCAGATTCCTTTGAGTCCTTGATCACCTGCTCATCGCTGAATGATTCCTGGACCAATAATCCAACGGGAGTTCCGGATATAGGACGCATGTTGGCACACAAGGCCGCCTTTCCCATGATGCGGGCTGGAAAAAACCATCAGCGCCCAGTGATTATGATCGGTGAACCAGATTGGAATAAAACTAACATTTTTGATATGGCCAACGCCATTTTGCCACGGGTATTTCGGGATAGTTCGGAGTTTGACGAGCTGAGACAAAAGCAGGTGATATTTCATGATCTTGAAATACATCGGAAAGCCAGACTTTGGAACTTGAAAAATAAAGATGAAACGAATGGACTATCGATCTTAAGCGATTTGCAGATTCATGCAATAATGGAAGAATCTGTTATGTCTATTCAGGCTTATCTTGAATTACCTTTGCAAGCAAAAAGATTTCTGTACTCCGTCCATCCCGACTGCGAATGGCCCGACTGGGAATGGAGGCACATGCAAATCTCAAGTGAAGAGGAACAGAAGCTGAAAGATTTGAAGAAACATTGTTGGCAATCTGTCGAACAAGCATTTTTTCAATATCTGTATCACAAGACCAACGCTAATGGTGGGAGCCTGACCGTCTGCTGGGAAGCCAGGAATGGCGATACTCGACTTGGTGATGATCAATTAATACAGGGCACCCGTAAGTTATCTTCTCCAAAGGAACTGATTGGCATAACAAACGTGACAAAAGATGCACGTGTTAAATTATCTCATTCTGATCGCTCCTGTTTACAGCAAGCGCTGAACCTGAGTAATGCCTTGGTGCTGACATCAGCTGAGCTGACAACGATGGCCCGGGAGTTTTGCTCTTCGCTGGATCCGGATTCACTGGCTGCAGAATTGAGCAGGGCAGATAAGTAGTTAACCAAATGAAATCCTGAATCGTGGTAATTGATCCAAATCAACAGAAAGCTTGATTTCTTAGTTTCATGAACAACGAAAAAAAGCGTGAATTCAATAAATGGCATAAACGTCAGTTTTCAGGTAATCGCTGAACCCTTCAAACAGCCGCAGGGGGACCAAAGCAGCAACCGACCGGTGGGGTGCCCAAGTTGCTGGGAATTCGCAAGCAGAGCGACACTTGCAGCTATAGCATTAAGTGCAAGACAAGGTACTCAATACTGTTTCGATGGAACTTTTTCTTTACCTGATGATCAGAAAACGTACAAGTTCTTTAATAACAACAGTTTATAAGTATAAGTATATGTTTATGTCAACAGGTCTTTATGACGTTAGTACCAATATCAGCAATACGGTGGCCGCCAGCAGCGCCAACAATGATCATCACAAGCTTGAGGAAGCCAGAGCTTTCGTCAGAAAAGTTGGTACGGAAAGAGATGTAAAGTCCCTGTACGCCGATCTTTCCAATAATGCTGCCGAAATTAACTCCTCCTTTGGGGGCAAAGCCGGGCATAACAGAACGGTTATTGCTACTGAGCCAGATATCGCTGTGGATGGCCTCAAAAGGTCGACAACCCATACTGTTGGCGACCAGTCGGTCAGAAAAGCAGGCATCATGGAATCGTCCGGGTTATCAACAGACAGCAAGCTCGACAGACAGTGGATCAAAGCCACTGAGACACCAGTAAAAACGGCACTGCTCCAACCTTACAGGCCCGGTGCGACCAGTGGCCAGGAGATTGCCCGGCTTCATCACGGCCTTCAGCACAGCTGCCGGACAGCCACCTGGGCACTGGCAGTACTGCAGCTGCGTAAAGAGCAGCAAGATCGCCCGGCACTGGCATTTCCCGATCGCATGGTACCGCTGCTGGTCAAGGCCTGCCTGTTCCATGACTCCGGCCGTGAGGATGATGGGGAAGACCAGACTGAGTGGGAGCGGGCCAGTGCTGACAACCTGATGGAGCACCTGCGTAATTGTGGCATTGCCCAGAACCTGGCCTGGCAGTGCGGCGAAGCGGTTCGCAATAAAGATTATCCGGATGCCTGTAAGTATCTGCCTGAGGAGATACAGACCCTGCGCAGTCTGCTCCACGATGCCGATTGCCTCGATGTGATGCGGGTAAGAAGCTGTTTTTTTATGAATAAGCTGGACTGTTTTGCTACCTGTCAGAATGAACACGGCCGAAAAGCGTGGCGCCAGCTGGCTGAGGCGATTTGCCAGGTGATTGCCAGCCAGGGTGATTTGTGGCACTCCATATCCCTGAGAGACAGTGAAAAAAAAGCCAGGGAATTTTTCCGGATACAAGAAGTTACCGGGCGCAAGCGCATCAAAAAACAGTTTGAGCACCATCCTTCGCCATTGTGGTATCAGTTTTCCAGCATTATTGAGGAGTCCGCTGTTATCGGGGGGCTGATCACTCCTTTCATCAACCATCGGGCAGGGCCAGAACCGGCCTTTTCCCTGAACCAACTGCAGCCGGGCGTGGCAATGGCAGGATGCCCGCAGTTACAAACACGGTTGGACCCGGTGAGTAACCGGCATTTTTACCTGAACCCGGCATCCTGTGAGCTAAGTGCCTGCAACCAGGTACTAATGGCTAACATCGCCAGACTCCTGGGCATGAAGGTACCCGAGACCTTTGCCCATCAGGAAGCGGGCCAGTCTTACGTGGTCAGCCATGTAGCCAGTGACTGGCTGGGTAACCTGAAAAGCGCAAAGGAACATCAGCAATCCCTGTCGCCAAAGCAGTGGGCCAGATTTTTGCTGATCAATACCATTGTGGGTAATGAAGATCTAACCTGGGAGAACATGGCACTGACCTCGGAAGGGGAGCCGGTGGTGCTTAACTGGAGTCACGCCGGACTGGCCACCCGTTACCCCTGTGCCCACAAACCAGAGCCAGCGTCTGGCGAGGACGATTTTTCCTCCATGCCGTTGCTGTTGAACAAACTGCGGGACCCACAAGCCCCGGCAATGAACTCCCACCCTATTGCCAGTCCCTGCGTCGATAGTATGACTAAACTGGACGACAACCTGCTGGGCCAGACCCTGAAAGAGCTGCTGCACCAGGTTGACTGGAAGGCCCTGGGCCAGCTGATTGAACAAAGCGGTTATCTGGCCGGTGACCGCAGCTGGTTACGGCAAACTATCCATGATCGCATAGCCTGGCTCACCACCCGCTTGCCAGACACGCTAGAGCCGGGTGAACGGGTATCCATGGCGGAATACCAGGCCATAAGGGCAGCAGGTATCCGTGGGGGCTGGTTGCAGGTTAAAGGTCAGGACATCCGCACTGGCCAGGTCTGCCTCACTCAGTTGCTGGATCAGGATGGTCAGCCAATAACCCGGATGACCCTCAGGCTGTCACGGGATGCAGGCAACAGAGTGGCTGACAATCTGGCGCTGGAGCGAGGGTTGCACCATCTGAGCACCTGGAGCCAATACGTCAGTATGCATCTGAACGGCAAATACTGCGACTGGCGCAGTGACCTGACCAGTCTGGCCGATGAGTGTGACAAACAGGCAAAGCAGTTGACTTGGGATATAGAGCGGTGGAAAAAAAAGGATCATCAGACCATCAAGGATGTTGTGAACAATCTGCACAGCATTGCCAAAAGCTGTCGTGCATCTTTAACCGCAGACCAGCCGTCTATTGAAACACTGCCACTAATTCAGACCCCGCTACCTGCACCAGCCTTGCCTGCAAGGGTTAGCTCAAGGCTTGGTGAAGAGAGAGAAGCGCAAGTGCGCCTGAGCGAATTCAGCCACGGTTTTGCCAAGTTGACCGGTGAGAGCGTCAGTTATGTGAATCAGAAACAGCTTGAACACGCCAATCTGACGGCCTCACCGGTGCGAGTGATTGAACTTGCGCCGACCTTCATCGAGAAAGGCAGTATTGAGTTTTATCCCGAGCGGGACCCGAATGCCCGAACCTTTGACCATAAGATGGTGCTGACCGCTCCCGGTCACGAAAAAGCGGTGGTTGAGGCCCTGTTCAGGGAGCTGGCGGAGCTGGGCATCGACCATGGGCGCCCCGATGCTGTTGACCTGGAGGAGCGCTGGCTGGACTCCCTGGCCGACTATTACGGCTGTCTTGGTGAGATGAACCGTGCCGTGGCAGCAGCGGTCGATGCTGGTGTCGGCACCCGTGTTGCACTCATCAACGGCAAAAAAAACTTTCTTGCTAACCGGTTGGGACTTACGCCAGGGCCTTGGTATGAAAATTGTCGTATACGTGCCGGGCGCCTGGTATTTTACCACCCCGGTCAGCCCAACGGCGTTGACGGGAGCCCGACCCGGGGATTTTGCCCGGTACACGGTTTGAACTATACGGCCCTTGGGCAACCAGTGACAGGAATTGTGGCTGGTATGCTGAACAATGAGAGAGCCCTGACTTCCTTCGTACGACGTACTGACATTGGGCTGGAGCCCTTCCAGGAGACTGCTACCACAGCCAATCGGTTTAAATGCGCTATTGGCCATGATGTATATACCCGTATCCAGCCCTGCGGTGAATTCGCCCATAGTCAATACGCGGGGGCATTGTCCATGACGTTCAAACCAGCAGCACTGATGCGCCTGGATGCAGATTTTTTTCTGAAAGTCCGTTCTTTGGACGTTTCTTACCCGGGCCTGAAAGCCATCCGGCCTAATGAGAAAGTCTTTGTGCAGTCCGCCGGTGACTACCAGCAATTAATTAAGTGTTGCACTAGTCAGGAGACCCTCTTTGCCCTCCCTCTGTCGTTACCTGATGAACTGGATGTTTTCACTATAGGCTCTGCCAAAGATCAGCTGCAACTGTTGTACATACTCCGTAGGCGCTATAGCCACTGGCCAGACGGTCGCCCACTGGAGCAGATTTTTCTCCACTCCTGGTTAGTCTGTTACCTTGAGCTAACCTCTGGACACAACATGGGGGTTCCAGAAAATGTCAAAACTCTTGTTCAAGCTTGCGGTAAAAAAGGTATCCAGCGCCTGATGCAACAAAATCCGCAGCTGCTGGAGGGAAAACTCAAGTCGCTGGATGGTTTGGAGATTGCTGTGCAAAATCACAATCATGAATTGGAAAAATTGGATTTCAGCGATTGCTCAATGAATGGCACTGTGTTCAAAGCAACCCAATTCAGGGAATGTAAATTCAATATGGAGCCGTTAAACAGTGCGAGTTTTGAAGATGTCAGCTTCATCAACTGCGGTTTTGCAGGGAAGTGCTTTTCACCATCGGTGTTAAAAGGTGCGAAATTTTTTACCTGGGTTGGGAAGCGGAGTCATTTGTCTCAACTTATCTATCAGTCGTGTTTCGCTCAGCAAAGCGATGGCTCTGTTGCCGTTAATGGCATAAATACTGTTGAGACTCGCACTGTTAATCCGGAGCAATGGCTGCAGGTTATGATAAAGAATGATTTTCTGAGAATCTGTAGTGACTCTCTGGATGGTTTTAGTCAGGAAATCCTGGATCAACATCTCAAAAAAATGATTACATCAGATTCTGATGCTCATGTTCTTATTAGGGAGGTTTTGGGATATCAGTTTGAATCCATTTACGGTTCATTAAACTTCGTAAAAAACAACCCTGATTTCCATAGGCAGAAATTTAATGATCTGAGTTTTTTATATTTTGATTTCAAACGTAAATTTTACAGTAATCAATTTTCGTGCGGTATTTTATACTTTTTACAATGCAACAATAGAGGCAAATTATCTGGGAAAGCTACCCTGACTTTGCTTTTAAATTGTCTTGAGTTCATGATGTGGCCAGAGGGCAAAAAATCATACATAGAGTATGGGAATGATTCAAAAATTACGAAGAAGGGAGATAAAAAGCATTGCAAAAAAACTGATCCAGACGAACTTACAGCAGAGAAACTGTCATATATGGAATTATCATCTATCACTAAAAAGTTACGCCTTGAGATGGGCTGCTTTGATGAACTGAACCGCGATTCTCTTAAGCGATTTCTGGACAAAAGTCTGGAAGATTTCCGAGCTGATTTCCATAAATACTGGAAGGACTGTTCAAAAAAGGATCAATTAGCAATAGCTAAAGACTGCCTGGCAACGAATAACATAGCCGTGAGTTACGTGACCACAGTGGCATTTATGAAACTGCTCATTGATAATGGGAAAGGAGCAAAGTGGCAGTCTGCCTTTGTTACCAATATAGCCAGGCATAAAACAAGTAAATACTTTAACGACCTTAGTGACAAAAGAGTAAGTCGGTATTATTGGCCCGCTGCTGATCGTATTGATTTAGATACAGCATTAACTTCTTTGAACCCGGGGCAAAAAAATTGCATGTTGATGTGTAATCTTTTTTGATTTATATCAGTAACGCTCCTCTCGACGCTGGGTGTCACTGGCCGTCATATTCGAACGGGTAACAGACGAGGTTTTCACCGGCATCCCTATTATTTCATTTCCGCCCCCTGCAGGTGTTCCGCCAGAAAGGTTCTGTCCAGTTGGTGGGTGCGGGAAGAAAAGCGTTTGATCACGGTGGCCTCGTTGGTAAAGGGTTATTGCCGGTTTGTCGGCATGAACTTCTGCTATATTCAACGCCCAACCAATAAAAATGAGAAGCTGTTATGAGTCTGGAGAAACGGGTAGAACGGCTGGAATCGCACGTTGACTCTCTTGACAGTGCGGTTCGCAGCCTGGTCAAGATTACAGGCGAAACGCACCAGATTGTTCTGGAAAACCAGCGTGAGAACCGAGTGCGTTTTGACCTGCTTGAACGCAGGCTGGATCAGCAAGACTGCAGGCTGGATCAACAAGATCGCCGTATGGAAAAAATGGAGTTCAGTATTACTGCATTGGCGGAAGCAACACGAGCCGGGTTTGAGCGAGCCGATAAACGACACGACGACTTTGTCAAAGAAACCCGGGAGCGCTTTGATCAACACGATAAGCGCTTTGACCAGCTGGAACTCCTGATTCGCCAGCTGCTTCCCAATGACAGCAACTAAGTAATTAACCTTAGGCTATCCCGACATATTGTACTCACTCCGTTCATCCTGAGCGAAGTCGAAGGGTGACTGGTACAAACTATCATACTGTTGTGATGGTAGTGCTGGTCATGCCAGCCGCAAATTCCGCAACCGACCGGTCAGTATTTCCGCCGCATCCCGCACATCACGGTCCAATGCTTTATTGCTGATAAAGTGGCTCAGGTCCATCAGACAGCGGTCGATCATGGCTGCGTGTTGGTCTTGTGCCTGCATGCCCAGTTGTTCGGTAATCAGCACGGCACCGTGATTCTCTTTCGGGATGATCACCTGCAAGTGATGGGGATTGGCAGGCACCCCGAACCCCAGCGTCGGGTGGGCAAAACGGGATTTGCCCGTCTCGCCTTTGGAAGTTCGCTTGCCGGTGGTGGATGCATTGTCGATCATGAATTACCTGCCATTGGTGCAATCATTGAACTATTGTACATCCTGAATAATATCACCGGGCTTCAGTACCACTCCGCCCAGCTCTGCAAACTCTCTGGCGGCAAACCCGTTATCAAAGCTGACGCCGCTGCTGATAATAATGCTCACCGGTGCCTGCTCCTCTTTCAGCAGGGAGCGCAGGCTGTCGATGGCGTTGGCAATAATGGCCGAGGTGACCTCCCGTTCCGCAAACCGAACACTGACGGTATTTTCCCCGTCACCAATTTCCACCCGGCCCCCTTTCAGGCGCACGTTTTCCCGGTCCCGGAATTTGTTCAGGACACTGAAGACCTTGTCGGTGGAATCCAGGGACACCCGCTTGTTGTCGGCGATACGAGCGGGCTTGCTGTCGTCGATGATGGGGTCGTCGGCAAAATCCCGCAGTACTTCCAGCAGTAACGGGGTCATTTCCTATTGATGGGCGATAACCTGGCGGATAGCTTCCGCCGGGAAGGTGTCGGGTTCAAGGTTGAGAAAGGGCTTTAGCAACGGATGATCGGCAAACACAGCAGTACTCCGGCTCTCTGAATGTTTGGGGAATGATGGTTCAACCATAGCACCGGCAGAGTGCTGTTGGGGTGGTGGTTTACGTTAATCCGGATATTCGAGTAATCAAAAAGTCACCAATGTCTGGCCCGCTTTCAATACGATACCTTGTCAGGGGGAAAAATCAATACCATCAACACCGGCGTCTTTGCGCATGATGTTCTGGATGGATTTGATCACGGAACTGATGGACATAGTTTTTTCTTAAAAGCTGTTTGAACTTTTATATGAAAGAGAGGTCATAGTATGAAACTCAATAATTCAATAATTCAATAATTCAATGAATATGCCTATCTACTTTGCTGGTTTTAATATAGCTGCAGATCACTTTTCTTATTTTCGAGATAGTGCTTATTCGCAGTCTGCCACATCCTGTCAGGCTTTCTTTCGTGAAGTTGTGGACGTAGCAAATTTTCAATGTGCTATGCGTTCTGATGAAACTGTTAAACACCGTCTCCAGCAGCCAAAGGTGCTTTTTAATGATCCATCAGGTGATCCCCGGCTTGAAAAAAGGTCGATACTAATGGTTAGTAGCCATCTTCAAGAAGACCATCCATTTTACTTACCTGTCAGAATACAACCTCGGAATAATGATCATGTTCCCAAATATATTCCTGGTAATGAACGTTTTTCGATCCAGTCTATTTTAGGGTTAGAGCAATCAACCTCACAAAACACATTAGTTGCTAATCCTCAACTGGATAGTGAACAGCTGCAACGAGATACATCGCCTGCAGGAAATGAGTTGGATGATAAAGCTACGGTTTCCGGCTCTGATGAATCTCTGACCAGCACCCATGAGGATGACTGTGAGTCCGAGGAATTAAAAGCTGTCCGGAAGGCGTACGCACAGTCTGAGCGAAAAAAGGCTTATCAGAGGGCTTACCAGAAGGCTTACCGTCAGTCCGAAAAAGGGAAGGCTCGCAGACGAGCATGGGCGCAGTCTGAGAAAGGGAAGGCTTGCGCGCGGTCCTGGAAACGGAGAGCCTACCAGCAGGCTTATCGTCAGTCCAGCAAAGGGAAGGCTTACGAGCAGTCGGAAAAACGGAAGGCTTACCTCAAAGCCTACGAACAGACCGAGAAGCGGAAGGCTTACCTCAAAGCCTACGAACAGACCGAGAAGCGGAAGGCTTACCGAAAGGCTTACCTCAAAGCCTACGAACAGACCGAGAAGCGGAAGGCTTACCGAAAGGCTTACCTCAAAGCCTACGAACAGACCGAGAAGCGAAAGGCTTACCGAAAGGCTTATAATCAGTCCGAGAGAGTGAAAGCTTTCCAGAAGGTTTATCAGAGGGTTTACCAGAAGTCTTACCGTCAGACCGAGAAGGGGAGGGCTTACCAAAAAGCTTACCGTGAGTCTCCGCAAGGACGTGCTTACCTGAAGGCTTACCGTAACGCTTATAATAAGGTTTTAAGGGTTACCGGTGATATTGAACAGGCAAGAATCGCTGGTAGGCAAGCTACCGTCTTTTTAAAAGAATCCAATAAAGCAAACAATAATGAGCCTTTTAGAGAGTAAACAGGTTCTTGATCGTCAGCCAGGAAAAATATTGCACGACAAATGAACTATTGTTTATCCGTGAGTTGCCGACTTTTAAGCAGTTTATATCGCTATGTCAGGCTTTCTCCCGCCAAGTTTCAGAAGTAGCTCTGCTCTATATACTATGCATGCTGATGATACGACTGAAAGCCGCCTTTATCAGCCAATGGCATCTTTTCAAAATATATTTGATGACCCCCGGTTTGAAAAAAGATCGATAGCCATTGTCGATAACGATACTGAAAAAGATCAGCCACTCTACTTACCGGGCAGAACAAAAATGCAGAAAAATGATCATGCCCCCGCCTATATTCCTGATAAAGAGCGTTTTTCTATCCAGTCTATTTTAGCATTAGGGCAATCAAACACAGAAAGCTCATTAGTTGTTGATGTACAAAATCCTTGTGAAATTACTGATCCTCAACTGGACAGTAAGCAGTTGCAACGAAATAGATCACTTGCAGGAAATGAGTTGGATTTTAGCGGTTCTGCTTCTGGCCCCAGTGATGCTCTGCAACATAAATATTAAATGTTGTTGCGTCAGGCCGGAACTTTTATAAGAAGGAGTTGTCACAATAAATAATTCAGTAATTAAACAATTCAATGTCTGATCCGCATTCTAACTTTTATCCCTTGTATTCGGAATTTCAGAAAGCGTATAAGTCTGTTATGTCGAACAGGGGATCGGCTTTTACAGCAAGGGTACAGCAACATGGATCAGTATTCGGGCTGCAAGTTGGTCAAACTGCAACAAGTAATTATATGAATTCCTTCATTCCATATGGTGAAAGCTTTCATAACCCATTAAATGACTCCCGTTTTAAAAAAATGCCAGTCAGGGTTATTTATTCTCAAGAATATGAACAAAGTAAACCGTTAGACTTATCATATAGACTCGGGGCATGCCAGGGGGCTGGTCGAAATACCAGAACTCCTGCCAGCCAGCCGGAATTAAGAACTGATCGGGTTTGGAGTATGGCTGGTGAAAGTTCTGATCCATTGCCTGCTGGTAATGAGTTGGACTTTACAGCTTCTGCTGCAAAATCCGACGAATCTCTAACCATCATTATTGATAATGCTCATGAACAGGACGAGAAACGGAAGGCTGCCCGAAAGGCCTACCAGAAGGTTTACCGTAACTCCGAAAAGGGTAAGGCTGTGCGGAGGGCTTACCAGAATGCCTACTATAGGGCTTTGAGGGATACCCGTGATTTAGAACAGGCAAGATTTGCTGGCAGGCAAGCTGCTGCTTCTATAAAAGAGTCAAATAAAGCAAAAAATAATGCGCTTGAATAAACCTTTAAGTGCCAGGTTAAATATTAAGTTTGGTCTGTCAGATAGGAACTTTTACAGGAAAGCACAGTCCTAATCATGAATTCAACAATCTTATAATTCAACAAATCAATGACTACTCCTTATTCTAACTCACACTCCTTGTATTCAATATTTCAGAAAGCGTATGAAACTGTTGTGACGGGCAGTGGATTGCCTTTTCACGACCGGCCGCAGCAAAGTGGTTTAGTATTCGGGCTGCGAGTTAATCAAACTGCACCAAATAATTATGTAAAACCCTTGATTCCATATAGTGAAAACTTCCATAACCCTTTCAATGATTCCCGTTTTAAAACAGTGCCGGTCAGGGTGGTTTATTCTCAAGAATTTGAACAAAGCCAGCCGCTAGACTTCTCACCTAAACCCAAGGCACAACCGGAGGACGACAAAAATAACAGAATTCTTACCAGTCAATCAGATTCAAGAACTCATCAGGTGTTGGGTATGGCCGGTGAAGCGTGTTCTCACTCATACTTTTTAAATACTGATCATCCTCCACTTACCTCAGCGTTGAGAGAAACTGCTGAAAATGGGTTGGATGCTGAAGCTTCTGCTTCAGGATCTGGTGAATCTCTGGCCGTAGTTCCTGATAAGGCTTGCACACAGTCTGGGAAAGAGAAGGTTCACCATGAATCCGAAAAGGGGAATGCTTCCCGGAAGGTCTGTGAGCAGACCGGGAAACGGAGGCCTCCGAAAAAACGAACCTGGGATCGGTCTGAAGCAGGGAAGGCTTACTATAGGGCTTACCAGAAGGCTTACGTGAAGTCCGAAAGAGGGAAGGCTTTCCTTAAGGCTTATGCACAGAGCGATAAACGAAAAGCTTCCCGGAATGCATACGAACAGACCGACAAACGGAAGGTTGCCAGACGAGCCTGGTCTCAGTCCGAGGAAGGTAAGGCATACCATAGAGCTTACCGGAAGGCTTACCGTCAGTCTGAGAGAGGGAAGGCTCTCCGGAAGGCTTACGATGACTCTGAGAAAGGGAAGGCTAACCGGAAGAATTACCGTGAGTCTGCGAATGGGAAGGCTGCCAGACAGGCCTGGGCAAACTCCGAGAAAGGGAAGGAGTCTAAACGGATATGGAGAAATTCAGAGAGGGGTAAGGCTTACCAGATGCTTTACAGAAGGGCTTACAGTGAAGTTTTCAAGAATACCGGTGATAAAGCGCAAGCAAGAATTGCAGGCAGGCAAGCTACCGCCTTTATAAAAAAATCAAATAAAACAAAAAATAAATGAGCTTGAATCAACCTCAATTATTGATAGCTATGCCTGGCTGACATAAATATGGAGTAGTATCTTTCAGGTAGGAACTTTTATAAGAAAGCATAGTCCTAGTCATTAATTCAATAACTCAATAATTCAATGTCTACTCCGTATTTTAATTCACACTTTTTGTATTCGGGATCCCGAAAAGCGTATGAGTCTGTTATGTCGGGCAGTGGATTCACTGTTAAAGACTGGTCGCAGCAAAGTGGTTTGGTATTCGGGCTGCGAGTTGATCAAACTGCACCAAATAATTATATAAACCCCTTGATTCCATATGGTGAAAACTTCCATAACCCTTTCAATGATTCCCGTTTTAAAAAAATGCCCGTCAGGATTATTTATTCGCAAGAACCTGAAAAAATCAAGCCACTAGACATATCACATAAACCTGGGAAATATCAGGAGGCCGAACAAAATAACAGAATTCTATCCAATCAATCAGAAATAAGAATTGAGCAGGTTTGGAGTATGATCGATGAAGTGAGCTCTCACTCATACGGTTTAAGTAATCATCCTCCTCCACTTATCACAACGTTGAAAGAAACAGCAGGAAATGAGTTGGATGTTGAAGCGTCTGTTTCAGGAGCTGGCGAATCTTTGAACATCGATCATGATAAGACTTACGTACAACCTCAGCAACGAAGGGCTTCCAAACGAGCCCGTACTGAGTCCGAAAGAGGGAAGGCTTACCGTGAATCCGAGAGAGGGAAAGCTGTCCGGAAGGCTAGCCAGAAGGCTTACGCAAAGTCTGAAAAAGGGAAGGCTAGCCAGAAGGCTTACGCAAAGTCTGAAAAAGGGAAGGCTTGCCAGAAGGCTTACGCAAAGTCTGAAAAAGGGAAGGCTTGCCAGAAGGCTTACATACAGTCTAAGAAAGGGAAGGCTTCCAAACAAACCCGGGCGGAGTCGGAAAGAAGGAACGCTTACACAAAGGCTTACCGTCAATCCGAGAGAGGGAAAGCTGTCCGAAAGGCTTGGTTTCAGTCTGAGAGAGGGAAGGCTTCCCAGAAGGCTTACGCACAGTCTGAGAAAGGGAGGGCACGCCAGAAGGCTTACAAACAGTCTGAGAGAGGAAGGGCTGCCAGGAATGCCTGGTCAAAGTCTGAGAGAGGGAAGGCTTGCCGCAGGGCTTATGCACAGTCTGAGAGAGGGAAGGCTGTCAAACGAGCCTGGGAACAGTCCGAGAAAGGGAAGGCTTACCGTGTGTCTGCGAAACGGAAGGCTACTTACCTGGCCTGGGCACAGTCCGAAAAAGGGCAGGTTGTCTTGAAGTCTTACCAACATGCTTATCATAAGGCTTACTATAAAGTTTTCATGAGCACCGGTGACAGGCAACTGGCAAGAAGCGCTGGTCAGCAAGCTGGCGCTCTTATAAGAGTGTCTGACAAGGCAACAAAAAATGAGCTTGAATCAGATTCTGCTACTTCCGTCTTGCCTGCTTTTAAAACTGACTGATAAGTCAGTAGCAGTATGATATTGGTTAACTGCTTAATTTCTAACCTGATTGAGCTGCCCGGGAGGCTATCCGAGAATAGACTGCCCTACTGCAGCGACAGCAAATTGGTCTAAAAATCCGATTTTATAAGACTAAATGTTGTTTTATAGGTCAGCCTCCAAGTTGGTCTTGTAATTGTTGAATGTATGCCGTGGCTTGTATCAAAATCTCTATCTTTGTTAATTGTTGATTGGATGCTCCGGGAATTTTATTTCGAAGTGCCTGGTAGGCTTGATTCATGGTTTTCCTGCGTCTTTTTTCATTATCGGCGCGCCTGTTTTTTCGTTCAACATAACTACGTCGGGGGGGATTTGTACTTTCCTCTGTGGTTGGTATGGAGTATTGGAATTGAGTGTCAATTTGCTGGACATTAAACTGATTGAAAGTGCATACTGCGGCAGAATTGATTCGACACATGCCATAAGGATTATCCCATGGCATACGAGACTGCATCGGCGCTATTTTAAAGTTCATCTGATGTCATACCTCCTGCAATTTGAACAAGAAACCTTGAGTTCAACATGTGCAAAGTCAAAATAGTCAGCGGCATTGGATTCCTGAATATCGCTTACCTTCTTTTTCTGACAACTTATCAATGGCTTTCAGGTGGCATTGAGGGTTATCGGCGCAATAAAAGAGAGTGAAAAAACGCATCTTGTTCTGATCAAGTGGAACCATAAGGCAAGCCAATTGCTCCGGTAATTGAGCAAGGCCACATATTTCGCAGGAACCAAACTGCAAGAACTGGAAAGTGTTTGACATAACCTGGCCTGAGACAGAAGGTTGAAAGATTCTGATTGAGTTACCGGCGATCAAATATTCAATGAGTTGAGTCTATCCGATGTAGCTCAGGATGCATCATCTTTAACAGTGATGTGATAAATTCCACCTTCTTGATCTCGAAGTCACTTACATGCGGAACCGTCGATAGCCAGCAGGAAACTCTGCATTCAAAATCACTGCGGCAAATATGCCTGCTCAATTTCCTCTGCAGAATCGCAGCAAGTGTACGAAGGCGCTGTTGTTGCGCTTGCAGCTGGCCGTCAGGCTCTTCTTCAGCGAATATGGAGATAAACTGCCTGGCTTTATCCAGGGTAAGCAGCGCGCGAACAAGCAAGCCATAAATACGCTCTTTGCCGTTTTTTGGGAAGCCAAAAAGAATGGTGCGAGGTAACTCAAACGCTGCCCCTTGATTCAGTTCAACTGTCAGCGGGTTAAGGTTCCCTATAAGGTGTTCCAGTGTATCGTTCAGTAACCGGGTTTCTTCAGCAAACGACAAACACCATAACGGCCTCTCAACGCCAGGAACACGAATGGCCAATGGTGCTGAATGTCCATTGATGACTCTGCCGTCAACACTGACCATAAGCCCCGGACCCGGGATGTCTGAGCTGGTGTCTTTAAGATGAATAGTGTAAGCATTTGGTAGTTGAATCGCCCGGCATCCGGGTATTGGGAAGATGAAGAAGTCGTCGTTGGCACCTAAATCCCGGTCAATGTCAAGTGCTTCCTTAAGCGCTTGCATCTTTTTAAAGAGTTTCATGGCCGAATCTTCAGTCGAGCAGATAATGTCAATACCTTTGAATGATGCACGATGGTTCTGTAAAAAACGCGCGTATGAACCGGTAACCAGAATGGGGGGCGTGTTATAAGACTCATTGATTTCCTGGATCATCTCCAGTGCTCTGCGAGTTAGCACATTTAACTGCGGAACCTGATTGTCTGATAAGGGAAGCGCTCTTCTAACGGCAGCAGAAGCCTGATGCTGAAAGGTAGAGGCTGCGTATCCTTCAGGATCATGACCCGGGTCGACCTGACGATCAGTATAACCATTCAGATAACGTTTGGTGTTGAAGAGCGTTATCTCCTCGCTGCCAGCCGGACTCTCCATGAAGTCCTTATACACTTCATCCGGTGTAACCTGCTGGCCATTCAACGGCAGCCCCCTCAGGCAACATTCCGCTTTGAAGCGTGCGATGGCTAATTTGTACTCATTGTTTTGATCTGGCTGTCGGTTGAACTCCTGAACGACCTGGTCCGGGGTTACTTGTCGATTGTTATGGGGAATGTTTCGCAGGCAGAGTTTTTGCAGGAAGACGCCACTTCTAAGGGACGTTGTATCATTTCCATAGGCGTTAAGTACCACAGCCGGGGTAATTTGACGTCCTTGTAATGGTTTGTTTTGCCAAAAGGCAATCTCCATACTGATGCGTTCATATGCAGTGGTGGCTGTTCGTCCGCAAGACTCAAGGGTAGATATTTCCATACCGTTAAAGGTGCTTGCAGATCGGCCAGATATCTCGCCTGAACCGGCTCGTTGGTCAACATAGCCAGCGGACTCTGGGGGGGAGAAGGTTGAGGTAGTTGGCTTCATAATATAACCCTGCACACCTGAACGAAAAACATTCCCTTTGACTGAAAAATGATCATTAAGTTCCATTTGGCCAACTACTTAACAATACCGATTTGAGTTATTAAGCGTGCATCATCGCCAGCAGTGCCTGGATAAACTCTTTCTTATCGGTCGGACAATCATTAACAGACTGAGTTGTCGATAGCCAGTTGTTAATTCTGTGCTCAAAATCATTACGGCAAACATGGCTGGTCAATTTCATGTGCAGATTCTCAGTCAGTGCATAAAGCCGTAGTTGTTCTTTTTGCAGCTGATGACTGCGGCAGTCCGGTTTCCCGGGATTGCCTGCACAGTTCAGGGTGATGAATTGCCTGGCTTTATTCAGAGTAAGCAGGCAGCGTAACAGCAAGCCATAAATACGCTCATTGCTGTTTTGAGGGGCATTAAAAAGAATGGTTCGTGGTATTTTAAATACCTCCCCTTTTTGTAGCCTTACGGTGAGCGGATCAAGGCTCTCAGCGAGGTATTCCAGCGTATCGTTCAGTAATCGGGTTTCTTCAGTAAACGACAAACATTGTACAGGTCTCTGAACACCGTGGACGTGAACGGCCAATTGTGGGGCATTTTCATGGACGACTCTGGCATCAACACTGACCTGAAGCCCCATGGCTTTTATCCCGAAATCACCGTCTTTAAGATGAATATTGAAGCCATTTGGCAGTCTGATCTCCTGAC
Organism: Endozoicomonas sp. ALC013; assembly: GCF_049310205.1. Taxonomy (NCBI): domain Bacteria; kingdom Pseudomonadati; phylum Pseudomonadota; class Gammaproteobacteria; order Oceanospirillales; family Endozoicomonadaceae; genus Endozoicomonas; species Endozoicomonas sp. ALC013. Next base: position 19,403 of record NZ_JBLYNS010000058.1, read on the forward strand.
ACCCCGGGACTTCCCAGATGACAATACTTTTGGGAATGTCTGAACCCTTGTCTGTGATCAGTGCCCGCAGCTTTTCACAGAGTATTCTGGCCGACTTTTCTGTCGCGCAGATAATGTCAATGTCATTAAATACTGAACACATATTCTGCAAACAACGTGCGAAAGAACCGGTAATCAGAATGGGGAAGTCGGTACAGGAAATATTGATTTCCTGAATAATATCCAGTGCTTTAAGTGTGAGTGCGGTTAACTGCGGAACCTGCTTGTCCAAAAAAACCGGTCCATTTGGCCATAGCTGCCGGGTGTGCGCTACACCGGCGTTTGTTGCCTGAGTGGCTACGTATCCTTGTGCGCTGTTACTCCCCGGAGTAAAAATATTTTCCTTTTGAAGCAGTAGATTACCCATTACATCGGCTTCGGATTTGCATTGCTCAAACCAGCAGCCTAAAGCATGTTGCAGTTTGCTGACTTCAGTAAAACTCTGAAGGCACTCCAGAACCTGATCCTTTTCGATTTGATGTCCATTAACCCCATGGCTGGTGAGATAGCAGTAGGCCAGGAAGAAGAAATGCAGCCGTGCTTTCTGAAATGAGTGTCTCAGGGTGTTGATGGATTGCAATACCTGCTCTGCCGACACGCTCTGTTGATCAATAGACAGTTCATGCTGCATAGCCATGAATTTCAATATACATTGCAGTCGGTGTTGCTCATCCCCTTTGACTGATGCGTTGTTCAGGATTTGCCAGGCCTCTTGCAGCAAATCCTGAGCGTCGTTGTTTTCATCCCACCACTGAGAGTGTTTCAGCCTTTCAATCAGGTATCTGGTTTGCCTTGCCGATTGATCCCCGGGGACTTGATTAAACGCTTCCAATACGTCCTTGTTACCCAGATAACGGCCATTCAGTTTTTTCGCATTCAATGCCAGCTGAGCATAAAAAATAGCGATTTCCAGCAATCTGCCAATGCGTTCAAAATCGTTGACTACCGCGTCCGCCGTCACCAGCTGGCCATTCAACAGCAAACCCCTCAGACAACATTCCGCTTTGAAGCGCGCCACCCCCAACTGGCCTTCAGGACTATCCGGGAAGCTCTTAACCACCGCATCCGGTGTGACTGGCTGGCCTTTCAACGCCAGGCCCCTCAGGCAACATTTTTCCTTAAAGTGCGCTATCCCCAGTTTGCCTTCCGGACTGTCCGGAAAATCCTCAACCACCCTGTCCGTTGTAACCTGCTGGCCATTCAACAGCAGGCCTTTCAGGCAACACAGTTCCTTGAAGTGCGCTATCGCCAGTTTGCCTTCCGGACTGTTCGGGAAATGCCTGACCACCTCATCTGATGTGAGCTGCGGGCCTCGCAGAGTAATGCCTCTCAGGTAACATTTCTCCTTAAATCGTGCGATCCCCAGTGTACCTTCCATACTCTCCGGGAACGCCTTTACCACCGTATCCGGTTGGATTGGCTGGCCATTCAATAGCAAGCCCCTCAGACAGCATTTTTCCTTAAAGTGCGCCAGTTGCAGCGTTGCTCTGACTGCCTTATAGCCCTTAACCACTGTATCCGGTGTCACTGGCTGGCCATTCAACGCCAGGCCCCTGAGACAACATTTTTCCTTAAAGCACGCTATCCCCAGTCTGCCTGCGGTACTATCCGGGAAACCCTTCACCACAGCATCCGGTGTGACCGGCTGGCCATTCAACAGCAGGCCCATCAGGCAACACTGCTCCTGAAAGCGCGCTACCCCCAGTTTGCCTTCCGGACTATCCGGGAAACCCCTGACCACCGCATCCGGAGTGGCCTGCTGGTCCTTCAGTGACATGCCCCTGAGGCAACATTCTTCCTTAAAGCGACCCAGCTCCAGTGTTGCCCTGGCTGCCTGAAGATCCTCAATCACCGCATCCGGTGAGACCGGCTGGCCATTCAACGCCATGCCCTTCAGACAACATTCCGCTTTGAAGCGCGCTTTCCCCAGTTTGCCCTCCGGACTATCGGGATACGCCTCAACCACCGTATCCGCTGTGACCTGCTGACCCTTCAATGCCAGGCCCTTCAGGCAACACAGTTCCTTGAAGTGTGCCAGCTCCAGTGTTGCCCTGGCGGCCTGAAAATCCTTAACCACTGCATCCGGTGTGACCGGCTGGCCATTCAATGCCAGGTTCCTGAGACAACATAGTTCCTTAAAGCGTGCCAGCTCCAGAGTGGCTCTGGCTGCCTGAAAATCCCTGGCCACCTCATCGGGTGTGACCTGCCGACCGGCTAATGCCAGGCCCATCACGCAACATTGTTCCTTGAAACGTGCCAGCCCCAGTGGTGCCCTGGCGGCCTGAAAATCCTTAACCACCGCATCCTGTTTCACTGGCTGGCCATTCAACATCAAGCCTGTCAGGCAACATTGTTCCTTAAAGCGTGCTATTCCCAGTTTGCCATCGAGAGTAGTCGGGAAGGCCTTAACCACCGCCTCTGGCGTGACCGGCCGCCCATTTAACAACAAGCCTGTCAGGCAGCATTGTTCCTTAAAGCGAGCCAGCTCCAGTGTTGCCCTGGCGGCCAGATAATCCTTAACCACGGTGTCTGGTATGACTGGCTGGCCATTCAATGGCAGACCCTTCAGGCAACATCGTTCTTTAAAGAGCGCCAGCTCCGTTGTTGCTCTGGCTGCCTGATAGTCATTCACCACTTCATCCGATGTTACCCACTGGCCATTTAACCTCAGGCCCTTCAGGCAGCATTGTTCCTTAAACCGGGTCAGCTCCAGTTGTGCATTGGCAACCTGATAACCCTTAACCACCGCATCCGGTGTGACCGGCTGGCCATTCAGCATTATGCCTTTCAGGAAACATTGCTCCCTGAAACGGGACAGCTCCAGTGTGGCGCTGGCCATCTGATAATGCTTAACCACCACCTCCGGTGTGACGTGCTGGCCATGTATCGGCAGGCCTGTCTGCCAACAGAGTTCGGTAAAGCACGCCAACTCAAGTGTTGCGTTAGCTGCCTGATAATCCTTAAGTACCGCCTCCGGTGTGATCAGACGACCATTCAATGTTATGCCTTTCAGGCAGCAATGTTCCTTAAAGCGCGCCAGCCCCAGGGTTGCTCCGGCGGCCTGAAAATCCTTAACCACCGTTTCCGGTGCAACCAGCTGACCATTCAATGTCATGCCTTTCAGGCAGCATTGTTCCTTAAAGTGCGCCAGATCAAGGAGGACGCCGACTGCCTGAAAATCCTTAACCACCGCCTCCGGCGTAACCGGCTGGCCATGCAACGGCAGGCAATTCAGGCAACATTCCGCTTTGAAGCGTGCTATTGACAGTTTGCTTTCCGGGGTACCCCTGAACCCCTTAATCACATCATCCGGTGTAACCGGCTGGCCATTCAACATTATGCCCTTCACGCAACACAGTTCCTTAAAGTATGCCAACTCCTGTGTTGCGTTGATTGCCTGATAATCCCTGGCCAGCGCCTCCGGTGTGACGTGATGGCCATTCAACAACAGGCCCTTCAGGCAACACATTTCCTTAAAGCGCACCAGTTCCAGTGTTGCATTGGTCACCTGATAATCGTGAACCACCGCCTCCGGTGTGACCCGCTGGCCATTTACTGTCAGGTCTTTCAGGCAACATTGTTCTTTAAAACGCGCCAGCTCCAGGGGGGCTTTGAGTGCCTGAAAATTCTTGACCACCGCATCCGTTGAGACCTTATGACCATTTAGTGTCAGGCCCTTCAGGCAGCATTCCGCCTTGAAGCGTGCTATTGGTAATTTGTGCTTATTATATTGGCCTGGTTGCCGGTTGAATTCCTGAATGACCTGCTCCGGGGTAACTTTTCTATTGCCCTGTAAAATGTTCTGTAAGCAGAGCTTTTGCAGGAAGAAGCCACGTCTCAGAGAAGTCCTGTCATTTCCATAGGCTCTGAGCACTTGAGCCGGGGTGATTTTTCGTCCTTGTAATGGTTTATTATTCCAGAAGTCGTCTTCAAGTTGCTTGCCATGATCCGTGGTGGAGGCTTTATCTCTATGGGACTGCAGTTTTGATACTCTCTGACCATTAAATGTACTTGTGGAGCGGTTTGGAATTCCACTTGATCCGGCTTGGTGACTAACCCGGCCAGCAGGCCTTCGATGGGGGTGGCTTGATGGGGATGCTTTCAGAATAAAACCCTGCAACTATAAATACCGCAGTTTGACCTCAAAATGATTATTAGGTTCCTCTTCTGGCTTTCAATGATATCAACCTTTCATCGCTGGAATGAGGAGAGAAAAGGTCGATGTTGCCAGTTAGGTTTAACGCTGGTTTGGAGTAATACCCAGACCTTTCAGGACTATCCGGGTTAATGTCTCTGTTGCCTGGTCATAGTCAGACTGCTCAAGCGTATCTTTTCCAATGGCCCGGGCTATCTGGTAAGAGAAGTCTGCATAATGCTGTGTGGATGACCAGAGCAGAAAGATAAGATGCACAGGATCGACCGCATCCATTTTTCCCTGGTCAGACCATGCCTTGAACACCTGTGCCCGTCCCCGAAACCACATCTGATAGTCCTCGCCAAAATACTCTGTCAGGTGCGGACCGCCATTGATGATTTCCTGGGCAAAGAGTCTGGAGGCCAGGGGATTCTTCCGGGAGAACATGATTTTGGTATGGATGTAGGCGGCCAGCGCCTCTTCCGGGTCATCCTCAGGACTGAGGCTGTTAAAGCTCTGATCCCATAGCTTGAGGATATGCGACAGAACGGCAGCATAGAGCGAGAGCTTATTGCTGAAGTAGTAGTGAACGTTGGCTTTGGGCAGGTTTGCCCGTTCCGCGATGCGCTGCATGGTAGTGCCTTTGAAGCCATGGGTCACAAACTCCTGTTCGGCAGCGGCCAGAATGCTTTTTTTATTATTTTCCCGGATTTTCCCGGGACGGTATTTTTTCGCAACTGCGTCCATATGCTCATTCAATCCTGTTCGTGGTGGTAACCTCAGGTGATTGAGAGAAGTATTATTCCTGATACCGGCATGGCCCTCAAGGAGTTAGACGTCCTGTCGGACTTAAGACTGTCCTACGCGGCAACTGCTCCGAGCTCCTGCATCCATGCAGTCGTGCGGTTGCGAAATTGGTCTAAAATCCCTGCTTCTTCATTAAATAGCCCCGCTATTCTCCTCAGAATCTGAAATTTTTAGGCTCAATTTCTCGCAATCCTCGCTACAGATGCTTAAGTCTGACAAGCTCCCGGGAATTATTATTGAAAGGAAAACTATCTCTGGACTTTGGCGATGCGGGTTGGTCAGGGACTGGTGCGTTAAATATAGGCTCTACAGAGGACATATCGTCTAAATCAGTGATAATGCCAAGCAGGGAGGGAATAGATTCAAAGTTCCATGGTGTGTCAGCATCTGAAGTGCGAAGGGATGTGGTTTCTAGCCTGGGGAATGGTAATCCGGAGGTATTTAAAGCTGACCTTCTGTATTGTAATTCGTTGGTATTTGGGGCTGACCCGGTGCTCTCCTGCACAGGAGTGCTCATCGATATAGTTGAGAGTTGTCCTCCGGGTACGGGCCACTGTGAACCTGAATTGAAAGTCCCCGGACCACACATTGATAGTTGTTGAGGTGTGACTGTTGCCACTGCTCGTGCTGACTCTGTACCTGCTGAGGTCAATGGTGGCTGAACGATGTCAGGCTCAGATGTCGGGTTTTCGTCTTGCAATAATTGTTGGCATAGGACAGAAAATGCAATACCGGTTTCATTACTAATGCCAGTAGGGCTATTCACCTTAGCTGGGTTGGTGCTGGTCCCGACAGGAACAACGGCCTCAGGATTTAACGGTGCCAGTTGAGAAGGCCCGGGTTGGATTTTTGCTGTCTGTGCATTTGCAGCCAACATCTCATGTAATAGATCAATGGTAATATCTTTCTGCCTGAGGAGTGTTTCCATTCCCGTTTGGTAGTCCAGTAGTTGATCAGGCGTCATCTGGAGAATATTGAGCTGCTGATTAACAGTATGATTGATTGCAGGAACATTTGTTTTCAGGTTATTCATTTCTTTCTTTAATTCATCGACTTCACGACATTTCGCGTCTGCCAGAGCTTTTGTGCAAATGAGTTCTCTCTGTACTTGTTCTAAACGTTGGTCTTCATCCAGCAGTAATGCCTGTTGCTGGATAAAAAGGATGTCCTGGTCTTTCAATTGGCTGTTTTTATCTTGAGTTCTTTCCAATTCATTTTGTGTATGGCTAGACTCTTGACGTATTATTTTAATGAGTTCTGTTTGCTTGGTCAGTGCATCTTGGGCAAGACTCAGGTCTTGCCCAACAGTTTCTTTTTCCAATATTGACTGTTTAAGATCTGATCTGATCTCAGTCAACGAGGTATTAAGTTTTTTATTTTCTGTACTTAAACAATCTTCATGTCTTTTCAGGGAAGTGACTTCTGTTTGCAGTTGTAAAATACTTGCTTTACTCTCTTTCAGGCTATCTATCAGATTATTTTTCTCTATTAGCTGTTCACGTTCATTTGATTCTTTATTGGTAAGCTCAGATTTAATATTTTCTAATTCAGACAAAAGAGAACTTTGTTTGTCTTTTAATGTTTTTAAATCACTCTCATATGCTTTAATACGTCTTTCATATTCCTTTTTCAGGCTACTTACTTCCGATTGTGACTGTAAAGCACTTACCTCAGTCAATTTCAATTTATCTTCTAGATTCTTTTTTTTTATTAGTTGTTCACGTTCCTCTGTTTCTTTTCTGGCTAGTTCGTATTTAATATTTTCTAATTCGGATAACAGAGAGTCTTGCTTGTCTTTCATTTTTTTCAAATCACTCTCATACACTTTGATGCTTTCCTTAGAACTTAATAGCTCTTTTTTAAGGTGATTGATTTCGGATTCAAACTTGATTTTTTCATCCTGGTTGCTGGATTCTCTGAGTAATTGGCAAAGAAGTTCTCTCTCTTTTTCTAAGGTTTTAACATTGCTTTCCAGATCATTAACTTTGCCTACTAATTGTTCTGAGTTTGTTCTGTGTTCTGTAATCTGGTCTTTTATAGATGTTAGCCCTTTATCTTTCTCTTTAATATCTCTTTCTTTTTCTTTAATATCTTTTTCTTTTTCTTTGATCTTTTTTGAGAGTTCTGTGATTTTATTCCTTAAACTTCTGTACAAAATGTCATTATTGCTTTTTAATTTTGAATTTGCTTCATTGAGATCCTGTTTCAGGTTTTTTAATTCATCCTGGTTTGTTTTTTTCTGCTTTTTAAGGTTGTTGATTTCTTCTTCCAGATGAGTTATTTTTTTGGTGTAAGTTTGTTTTAGTTCTTCTATTTTTTTTGTTCTTGTTTTTATTTCATTTTGATGGTGGATTTTTAACTCCTTTATCTTTGCACTGCTTTCAAGTAATGTATCATTGTAAGCTATACTTTCTTCTCTTGCTGATTGTATCTCCTTTTCCAGTTTTTTAATCTGTTTTTCCCTGTCAGAAAGAGTATCTCTAAATGATTTTGCTTCTTTAATTGACTTTTGACTTGTGATTTTTTCTTTCATTAATTTTTGTTGCAGACTGGCAGCCTCTTCCTGTGTTTCTCTTGTTATCAAGCACATGGATTCTACCATTTTTTTCATTGATCTTAATGGGGTGGGCGGCTCTTTATCTTCTGATTTATTTTTTTTTGTTTCTTTTTTTTGCGGGTATATTTTACTTATGTTTTTCTTGCATTGTTCTTCAATGCTTTTATGTTCTTCTTCAAGTTTACCTAGTTTGTCTTTTAGAAATCCTATGGTATCTGTCAGTGATTTTACTTCACCCTCTAACGATATTGCTGACTCTTTTGATAGTTTTAGCTCTTCTGTCAGGTGTTGATTTTCTTTAGTTAATGTGAGTTTTTCTTTAATTTCCTCTTCTTTTTTTAACAGTAGCTGACTGGCTTCTTTCAGTTTTTCTTCTGTTGATTGTATTTGTTTTTGATATTCAGAAATTTCTTTCTTGTGATTTTTTAGTTGATCAGTTAGTTTTTTGTTTTCATCAGTTATCTCTGTGTTATCTGAAGATAGTAACTCTATTTTTTCTTCCAGATATGATTTTTCGTTTTTAAGATTTGATATATTTTTTTCAGAGTCAGTAAGTCTTGATTCAAGTTCAAGATTTATATTTTTTACTATGGATAATTCATTTTCTGAAGAAAAGCAATTTTTTAAAGCATCGTAATTTATATCTTCTCCAATTTCAGGATTTTCACTGCTGGGTATAGAGCTAACACCTGGTTTAAATGAAAGTAGAAAAGGAAAAATACTATGGTGCTTATGCTCTTTTTTCCATAATTCATCATTTCTAAATTCTTCTTTACTGGTGTTTCTGGGGTCTACCACGATAAAGTAGTAGTGCTTTAAATTCATTACCGCCGCTAGCAGGAACTCATATTTCTCAATATCCTTTGTCATCAGATCGTATTTTTCAGCATGAATAAATGGATAGATCAATGTAGCAAACGTTTGTTCAGAGTTAAGCTTATTAGCTGATGAACTTATGTTAAATTCAGTCGTTGCGATTGTCCTTCTTATAGGCGCTCCAGTTTCAGGATGAAGATCATCTACTTCATCCATACCGGGCATTTCTGGCATTATCTGAATAAAGTCTTTTAATGCCTGGTGGAAAATATCATGAACCTCGGGTGTACAGTTTTCCTGTTGGGATGGTCTATAACCGTTATAGGATGTTGCAATCAGTTTAGTGATTGCTCGCCATTGAGATTCACCAAAAAGCTGCAGCCCCTTGCTGTCAATGTCTTCAGGTTTGAGAAATTGGTCACAGTGTCTAATACTGATTTTTTTCTTGTCTGATTCGGTTGGCTTTGGGTCTTTCAAGGATGAAGTCAGTTTCTCTCTGAGCAATGCTGCTGATCCTTTCCATCCTTTCCGGCTTATGTATTGTGTTAAAAATATGTCCAGACATTCCCATGCAGTTATTGGTTTTTTACCGGTTTTGTATTCAGTTTCATAAGAGAAGTAATTTTCACCTTCCTTGATGCCTCGTAAAACCATATTCTTTGCCTGATCCCAAAAATAATTAACCGTTGTGATTTTGCAATAACGATCACCCCAGACAATTTTGACTAACTTCTTGTCATTTTCTCTGGTTATATCTTTGCAGGGCATCCATGCTGCCAGGATATTTTCTTCAATTATGGGGGTATCATCACCATGGTATTGGTTACAGAATGCATCCAGAATACTTTTAAAAGCACCCCAGAAATCCCCAAAAATTTTCTTTCCCTTGCCTTGTTTGGGGTCTTCGGTCAGATCTGTAAAAATCTGGTCATGGAGATTGTTTGCCTGTATTGTTATGGGCGGAGTAATTTTACGTGTTTTCAATACCTTTGCACGGGGGGAGAGTTGATCTGAGTCCTGAGAGGTGTTGTGACGTTTTCTTGGGTTGGTCGAATTATTGCACTCTAGTGCATAACCCATTGTGGATTTTTTTTTCCCCTGTCGACCCCCAGGCTTTTTTTTCTGAGAGGCTTGTGGAGTGAAAAAATCCTGCTTTGCTGCGGATATATCCATAAGTCCCTGCTTTTCTCTGAATGGCTGCATACATCGCTGATGTATAAATAAGCAATGTAGTGAATTGAACTTAACTTGCTTAGAACTTTCCTATATTAAATGGGTGCTGCTTTTGGTGTGAGTGATGATGGCATTTATAAAAGAGCAGACCGAACGACATTAACTTGCGCCAGATCTTAGAACTCCAAAATGTCAGAAAGTTCCCTGTGTCTGGTTTCCCCTGAAGGGCGCTGGGCGCTCACGACCACCACTCTTAAGGACAGCCGCATGAGGTTAACAAATCAGGAGCAAACCAGAAAGGTCAGGTTGTTTTTCTCGGAGTTGATCTGAGCAAAAATTGGCTCCCAACCTTGGCACAATCAAATAAGACGTACTTTATTACTCGACTCTCAAGTTTTTAATGCACGAGTGTTTGATAC
>NZ_JBLYNS010000059.1:0-29097 GCF_049310205.1 Endozoicomonas sp. ALC013
AGGGACGTTCGCAGGTTGGCATAACATCAGCAAGCCACCCTGCGAAGAAAGCCTAAACCAACAGTTCCAGTGGCGGTAGCTCAGGCTTATAGAGCTGCCATTCACCGGCTTTCCTGGATTCAAACAGCTTCCATTCCGGGGCTTTAACCCAATTAGTTGTCACATGATATTCCGGATTTAACAACTGGATTGCCTTTCTGGTTGAGTCGATGGCAAGGAACAAATCTTTAGAGCTTGTCAGCGAACACTCGTCACCACAGGCACGGATGGTTATTGGAGAGTAGTCATTGTTGTACCCTCTATTGGCAACCACGCGTTCTGTGGCAATTTGCTGGGCACGTATATGGGGCTGGTTGCTGACCAGAACGATGTCTCCGGGAGTGGCTCCAGGCAGTAGTTCCAGGGCATTTAAGGCAGACACTATCGTTCCTTCGGTGTTTGCTCTGCCAGTGATGATATTTTTCTCATTGAGGTTGAGCGTGTATTTGCCATCTTCCTGGAGAGATTGCTGAAAGAATTGAACTTTTCCGGTATAAGTTACATAGATGGTTTGTTTGTTCAGAAAGCATGTCTGCTGACTTTTCTGGTCGCTTTTCTCCTCACTTATCTCCTCGCTTATCTCCTCACTTTTCTGATCGCTTTTCTGGTCAGCCATACGGAGCATGTCCATAAGAGCCATTTGGGCGTGAGTTTCTGTGGCAGTGGATCCCAGGGTAGTTTTAAACTCTTTAACCAGCTCACCCATGCGCTTATACAGACGATCATTGCTAGCAACATCCTGAAGCTCGTCGACGTCGCCCAAAGTCCTTGAAGAACCGTTACAGAGCAGCAGTCCGGGCAGTTTATTGTCACTGTTTTGTGCAATAGCGAAATTAGGACGAAGGTGCATTCTAGGGATAGCCGCTCCCGGAAAAAGAAGAACTGATTGATCAGTAAACTCAAGGGGCTCTGAGTCAGCAGTCCTTAAGGGCTTAAGTGCTGACCGTAGCTCATTTTTGGCAGCGTCACTCAGGTTTTCAATGACTTCAGTTTGCTCTATGGCATTCCAGCGCTCCACTATTTTTCCCTGCTCTTCCCTGAGAATAGGGCTTTGGTGGAAATAGACGTCAAGTTGCCTGACAAGCTTAATCAGACTTTCGTACTTTTTTGGCTCCGGCAGTGCATCGAAATTGTCTGGCATTCGTAGCGAGGCGTCTGGTTCCTTTTTTCCAAAGACTTTGTTCATAACTTTAACCAGATTTACTGTATCGAGGATAAAGCGCTGGTTGTCCAGGATGCATTTCTGGAGTTGTGTCAGTTCAACAGGCTGAGTTGATCTGCTCACCTCCACGTCTTTAACCGCTTTTTCATTGCCTGTTGGTGTTGATTGCAAGGGCGGGGGAGTCGATTGAACAGATAACATTACAGAATTTCCTCTGGTTTAATGGGGGCCTGTCTGGCAAATCAAAAAAGGTTTACCAATTCTGATTCAATAGACAGGAAATCAGAGAATAAGTTCCTGTGTCGGCGTTAAGAATATTCAAACATTACCGGTAACCCTGACCCGTTTGCTTACTTTTGCAGTTACTGGTTGCAGGCTTTTCCTTCTTTCTTCCAGGCGACGATCAATAATATTTTTAATGGCAATCAAAAAGCCCATAAAGACAAAGGCACCCGGGGGAAGAATGGCAAACAGGAACTGTTTATAGTTGGCAATCACCGTAATGGTCCAGTCAGCGGCAATGGAGCCCAGCAGCAGGTCCATGCCGGAGAACAGCGTGCCCTGGCCAATCAGCTCCCGCAGTGCCCCCAGCAATACCAGAATCACAGCAAAGCCCGTACCCATCATCAAGCCATCAAAAGCGGCAGGCAGCACCGGGTTTCGGGAGGCAAAGGCATCGGCCCGGCCCAGGATGATGCAGTTGGTGACAATCAACGGAATAAAAATACCCAGTATCCGATAGAGTTCGTAGGTATAAGCCTGCATCAGCAGTTCGATACAGGTGGTGAAAGAAGCAATAATCATCACAAATACGGGCAGGCGAATGGCATCGGTTACCTGGTGTCGTATCAGGGAGACGGCAACGTTGGAGCCCATCACCACCAGCATGGTGGCTATGCCCAGACCAAGCGCATTGACGACACTGCTGGAAACCCCCAGCAGAGGGCACAGGCCCAACAGCTGGACCAGTGCCGGATTGTTTTTCCAGAGACCGTCCAGGGCAATCTTTGCGGCCTGGCTGCCAGCAGTGCTCTTGTTCGCCACAGTGTCATTTGTCATATTGAATCTCCTCGCGGACACCGGCGAGTGGGTCCAGCAATCGCTTGCGGTTTGCCTCAAAGTATTGCAGTGCGCGGTACACCGCGGCAACAACCGCTCTTGGCGTTATTGTGGCACCGGTAAACTGGTCAAACTCACCACCGTCTTTTTTCACTCCCCAGCCTTCGCTAAAGGGGTTGCCCAGGGATTTGCCGGCAAACCCGAGAATCCAATCGGTGACATTGCTGTTGATCTTGTCGCCAAGCCCGGGTGTCTCTTTGTGGGTGATGGCCCTGACGCCTGCCAGCGTACCATTGCGGTTGATGCCCACCAAAAGCTCAATTCGCCCGCTATACCCGTCAGGTGCGGTGACCGGCAAAATAACGGCAGAGACCGCCCCATCACTCAGGGCAACATAGGCGTCACGTTGATCCTGGCTGGAAAGCAGGGGGGATGGTTCCAGAACAATTTTGGAATCTACCAGCACATTGTCGTGAGTATCGGCCGGTAGAATCTCCATCAATGCTTTGGCTTCATAGGCTCGAACCTGTGTCTCTATTTGTTCCTGAGTCATGATCCAGGTCACGGAAATCAGGCCTACGGTAAATACGGCAAACAGGCCAAGGCCCAGGCTATTGCGAAAAATGCTTTGCAGCAGACCGTTCCCGCCGGGAGCCTTGCTGCCGGTGGTGTCTTTTAAAGGAATCTGGCCGTCACTCATGATTCAGTCCTTCTTTGGCAGGCCTTTATTGGCCTTGTGGTGGCCATAAGTGCGTGGCTGAGTGTAATAGTCGATGGTGGGGGCCGCCATATTCATCAGCAGCGTGGCAAAGGCGACACCATCCGGGTATCCACCCCAGGCACGGATGACGTAGACCATAACGCCAACACCCGCACCAAAAATCAGACGTCCACGGTTGCTGGTTGCACCACTGACCGGATCCGTAATGATAAAAAAAGCACCCAGCATGGTGGCACCACTGAACAGGTGAAACAGCGGGGAACCATGACTGTCTGACCCGTTACCACTCCAGAACAGGGTCGCCATAATGGCAATGGCGGCGAGCATCCCCACAGGGCCGTGCCAGGTAAATACTTTGCGCCAGATCAGAAAGACGCCGCTGGCCAGATAAGCCAGGTTAACCCACATCCAGCCACGACCAGCCATGCCATCAAATACCGGGTTGGCTTCCCAAAGTTCATTGATGGTCTGGCTTTTGTTTTCGCGCAACACATCCAGTGGGGTGGCCATACTGATGGCATCAACACTCTGGCCCAGGGGGAAAATAGTGAACAGGGCATCGGTCAGGCTGTTGTTATGACCTTCCAGCCCCAGTGGTGGCAGCCAGGTGGTCATTTCCTGGGGAAACGAAATCAGTACCACAACATAGCCCAGCATGGCCGGGTTAAAGGGGTTCTGACCCAGGCCACCATAGAGATGTTTGCCAATGACCATACCGAAGGAGACAGCGACCAGTGATAGCCACCAGGGGGCAAAGGGCGGCAATGCCAGCCCCAGCAGTACACCGGTCAACAGGGCGCTGCAATCACTCAGGTAGAAGCTCACGGACCGTTGGCGCATTGATACCACGGCCGCTTCGCAGCCCATCGCAACCAGGGAACACCAGATAACATTGATCAGTGTGCCCCAGCCAAAAAAGACCGTTTGTGCCATCAGACCGGGGATGGTAGCCATGATCACCAGACTCATGACCCGCTGAGTGCTGTTTTGTCCCAGCGCATGGGGTGAGGTCTCTCTTCCCCGCTGGCTGATGGACGATCTGCTATTAATCAAGGCCATTCAACGATTCCGCTCTGTTGTGTCTTTATCATGCTTCCCGGGCTTCCTCCCACGCAGAGCGTGGGAACAAGGTGGCTGTAGCTGTAAGTCACGAGAGACTCTCCAGAGCCTGTTTCAGCTCAGCCGCCTTTTGTTCCGCTGCCACCAGCTGGTGTTTCAGCGTATCCTGCTCATCTTCACCGGCACTGGCGATCGCTCGCTGAAGTTTTTTCACCGCAGCGTTGGCCATGGCCGACTCGATTTTCAGCTTTTTTGCTTCATCAGTTAACGGCGCTTTGGCCTTTGTTGCTGTTGGTTTGGCATCCGCAGAAGGGGTTATTGCCGTTTCTGTCGGAGGCTCTGAAGCTTCAGCTTCGAGGCGCTTGATGTTGGCCTGGCACGCTTCGACGGCCTGCTTGAACGACTCGGTGTTCTCGTTGTTGCTCTCAACCGCGGCTGCCAGTGCGCGCTCTGCTTTTTTCAAGGCCGCTTTGGCCATGGCCAGTTCAACCTTGCGTTTCTTCTCATTGTCTGAGAGTGCCGGTTTGGCTGCTTTAGCGGGCTTCTCTGGACTGTCTTTGCTGGCAGAATCCTGACTGTTTTCATCAAACGCCTGCTGAAGTTTACTCACCTGCTCATTCAGCATCGCCAGATTAGACTTCAGTTGTTCAATATCTCCCCTGTCGCCTTTAAGCTCAGCAGAAGCTTCTGCGGTAGCCAGCGCTCTCTCTGTCTTTTTGGCCTGAGCTTTGGCCATGGACAGCTGAACTTTCAGCTCTTTCTGTTTGGCAGAGAGCGGTCTGTCAGGCGCTTGCCTGGCTGACGTGGGCTCGGAGTTCCCGGTAGCCGCCGCTGCTTTTCGTGCCTTGGCCCGGGCGATAGCGGCCTGGATCGGGTCTTCTTCGGCTTTGGCGTCACTTCCGGTTTGTTCCGCTGTTTTGGCCGCCTTCAGTTTTGCTGCCCGTTCGGCATTGGCTTTTCGTTTGGCCTCTTTCTCGGCTTTTTCCTGCTCCAGTCTGGCCAGGCGATCTTCATAGCGCTGTTTCGAGCGCTCCGACTTGGTGTGTTTGGCTTCCTGGGTGCGGATAGCGCCTTTGGATGCCCGGTAATACTGAACCAGCGGAATAGACGACGGGCAGACAAAGGCGCAGGCACCGCACTCGATACAGTCAAAGAGATTGTGGTGCATAAGCTGCTCATGGTTCTCAGCCCTGGCGTGCCAGTAAAGCTGCTGGGGCAGCAATGACGACGGACACGCTTCGGCACAGTGCCCGCAACGGATACAGGCCTGGGCATCCGGTGCTGCCGGAAATTCATCCTCCGTCGCGGCAATCAGGCAGTTTGAGGTTTTGATCACCGGGATATCCATGCGATCAACAGTGAAGCCCATCATGGGGCCGCCAAACACCAGCGTTGATAATTCGGACGTTTTGAGCGCCGCATATTGCAGCAGGTCCTGAGCCAGTGTACCGATCAATACGTCGACATTTTGTGGCGCTGCCAGGGCATCACCGGTGAGGGTGGTGATACGAGAGATCAGCGGTTTGCCGTCCACAATGGCATCTTTGACGGCAACGGCTGTTCCCACGTTCTGAACCACCATGCCCAGATCCGCAGGCAGTTTTCCGGAAGGCACCTCCTGACCGGTAAGAATCTGGATCAGCTGTTTTTCACCACCGGAAGGGTAGATGGTGGGGAAAACGACAATGTCTATATTTTTGCCGGTCGCCGCCCTGCGCATCGCGGCGATGGCTTCCGGCTTGTTGTCTTCAATACCGATCAGGCACTCCCGGGCACCGAGCATGTATTGGAGGATTTCTGCGCCCTGAATCACCGCATCGGCCTTTTCCCGCATCAGCATATCGTCGGCGGTAATATAGGGCTCACACTCCGTACCATTGATAATCAGGGTATTGATTGCTGTGCCGGGTGCCAGTTTGATGGCTGTAGGGAAGCCAGCGCCCCCCATACCGCTGATGCCGGCATCACGCACTTTTTCTACCAGTTCAGCAGACGACAGTTGACGATAATCCACTACGGGTGCCAGTTGACACCATTGCTCCTGACCATCGGTTTCGAGAATGATGCACAGATCATAAAAGCCGGAGGCATGGGGAATCGGACGGTTCTCAATGGCGGTAACAGTGCCCGAAGTGGGCGCATGCAACGCAGCACTGACAAAGCCGGACGCTTTGGCAATCATCTGGCCTTTGAGTACTTTGTCTCCCACGCGGATCAGCGGATCAGCAGGCAAACCGGCGTGTTGCGACAATGGCAGCACCAGTGTTTCAGGCAGAGGCGCAGCACTGACAGGGCGGCTGGTGGACTGATGCTTGTTTTCTTCCGGGTGAACCCCACCGGTCAGTGGCCAGATTTTGCGTTCAGAACTTGCTATCACCTGGCTCCCGGCCACAGGGCTCTGTATGTCCTGGTGTGGACTTTTTACAATTGCGTTCATACGGTCTGCCCCCTGAGGTCAGTGGCAATCAAGCCAGCCTTGCCATGATTCGGCTGGGGCAGCGCCCAGCTCCAGGTCCTGACCGTGATATCCACAGGACGCATTTCAATACAGTCAACAGGGCAGGGCTCAACACAGAGATCGCAGCCGGTACACTCATCGGAAATCACCGTATGCATCTGTTTGGCGGCACCCAGGATGGCATCCACCGGGCAGGCCTGAATGCACTTGGTACAACCGATGCACTCCGCTTCCCGGATAAAGGCAACTTTGGTGACCGACTCCTGCCCATGTTCCGCATCCAGCGGCTCAGGCTCCACATCCAGCAGGTCCGCCAGTGTGTTGATGGTTGCCTGACCACCGGGCGGGCACTTATTGATGGCATCGCCATTGGCAATGGCTTCCGCATAGGGGCGACACCCCGGATAACCGCACTGGCCACACTGGGTCTGGGGCAGAATTTCATTAATCTGGTCAACAATCGGGTTACCTTCCACCTTAAAGCGGATAGCAGCAAAACCGAGAATCGCCCCGAAAATCAGGGCAAGAGCCAGCAGGGCTCCAATGGCGTAAAGAACAATGTCCATGGACTAACGCAACCGCTCCTTCAGCTTTTTATCACGTCTGGCATTTCTCATCATGGTTTGAAATCCTGCACTCACAGTTTGATCAGTCCGGTAAAACCCATAAAGGCCAACGACATCAGACCGGCGCTGATCATACCAATGGCTGCCCCTCTGAATGGCGTTGGTACATCCGCTGCGGCGATGCGCTCACGCATGGCGGAAAACAGCACCAGTACCAGGGAAAAACCGGCCGCCGCACCAAAGCCGTAGGTGGCTGAATCTACCAGGGAGCTGTCCATTCGGTTGGTGTTCAGCAGGGCAACCCCGAGTACCGCACAGTTTGTGGTGATCAGTGGCAGGAAAACGCCCAGCACCTTATGCAGCAGCGGGCTGGTTTTGCGCACCACCATCTCGGTGAATTGCACCACCACGGCAATCACCAGAATGAATGAGATGGTTTTCAGAAACTCCAGATTCAGTGGCAATAGGATGTACTTATACGTTAGATAGCTGCAGATAGAGGCCAGTGTCAGCACAAAGGTGGTGGCCATCGACATACCCATGGCCGATTCCAGCTTGTTGGACACGCCCATAAAAGGACACAACCCAAGGAATTGGACCAGTACAAAGTTGTTAACCAGTATGGCGCTGACCAGAATCAGTATCAGTTCGCTCATTGGGGTTTCCTGCCGCAATGCCAGGCTCTTAGAGCCGGTCGATCAAAAATGCTATTGAATGCCTGATGGAGGGCGTCAAGTATATATTTCTGGGAAAAGCAGATAAATCATGTTTAAAGATGCAAATCGAATAACGATAGGCCGGTAACTGGTTTGGGTGCTTTTTCCGGAAGACTCATTGAGTCTTAATTGAACAGCCTCCTGGCTCAGGAGGCGGGGATTATAACGCCACAACAGGGAGGATGCATGTAGTGATGCCTCTAATTGGGCTGAAGAAAACCGAATAACAGTCAACGAATGCTGTTTTCTCATCAATAAGCCTTTTCAGATCAGCTATCATAGTTATCTGCATGTAAATACATCCGCACCCGGTTCACCACAAGCCGGTGGACTGAAATCCCTACATATACTCCAGCAGGAGTCCTGCCATGAATAAACCATTGGTTGTTATTACCGGAGCCAGCTCTGGTATTGGTGAAGCCGTTGCCAGGGCCATGAGTCAGCTTGGACATCCATTGTTATTACTGGCCAGAAGGGTCGAGCGCCTGGAGGCCCTGGATCTGACTGACGCACTTTGCCGACGAGTGGATGTGACGGATCGTGATGCCCTGAAACTGGTTATCGAAGAGGCCGAGTCCCGCTATGGACCTACAGACTGTCTTATCAACAATGCCGGGCTAATGCAGCTGGGGCGTGTCGATGAACAGGATCCTGCCGAGTGGGACAACATGGTTGATGTGAATATCAAAGGTGTTTTGAATGGCATCCATGCTGTTGCCCATCAGATGAAAGCCAGAAAAGGGGGAACCATCTTCAATATCAGCTCAGTGGCTGGTATCAAAAGTTTTCCAAATCATATGGCCTATTGTGGCACCAAGTTTGCCGTGCATGGTTTGTCTGAAACCCTGAGAGAAGAGCTGGCTGACGACAGTGTACGGGTGGTAACCATCGCACCGGGAGCGGTAGAAACTGAGCTGCTGAGCCATACCACATCCAGTGACATCAAGGAGGGCTATGAGCAGTGGAAGCACGGCATGGGCGGCGTTATTACGGCAGAGGATATTGCCCGTTGTATTACCTTTGTGTATCAGCAGCCGCAAAATGTCTGTATCCGTGAGCTGGTAGTGACGGCTACCCGACAAACGGCGTAGAGAATTTCTGCTCTGACAGGCACCTGATTTCGACGACCCCGGGGTTGTCGCGAACATGTTGCAAATGGTCTCGATGAAAGTCGGCTTGCATGTGAATTCATAGTGCATGCAAGCCAACTCGAGTCCTCAAATGAAACTACGTAGTTAACCAAATGAAATCATATTTTCTGACTTAGTGGGCAGGTAATTGAAACTGTCCATTGTTGTACTGTTCTTGAAGTCTACGGGCGATCTTTGCATCTTCACCCTCTTGTTCAGCCTTGGTTCTTATTTGCCTTTGCTGATTTACTTGTTCAAAGAGTGCAATGCGCTCATTTTTCAACTGAACAATTAGCTTTTGCACTTCTTTTAATTCTTTTAATTCTTTTAATTGATCCAGGTATTCATTGTATTCCTGCTCGTATCTTCTACAGGATTCAGCTATGGCCGGCTTGTTATGGTTCCGGGGATCAAGCAGGCTTAGAATACAGGAAGCGTGCAAGGTGCTATTTCCAGAGAGGTTTTCAGTATAATGCCAATGAATAAAGGCTTGTTCGACCTTGCGCATTTGTTCTGGAAGATCTTTAAGGTTTTTATTGTAAATCTGTTCAAGTTGTTGGTAAGGCCAGCTCAGTCTGAATTTTACAAGCGTATTGTAAGGATTCTCTTTTACAGGAGTGTGTTGATCGCAGTGCTGTTTTAATTGTTTTTCCACATCAAATGACTCTTTAATCGTTTTGATAAATGATTGACCCATTTCCCACTTCACGATCGCGCAGTCTGGCGACAGGCGAGTATGTTCAATCCATGGGATATCATCAGGTTTCCAGTTGCCAACATGCATATCACATTTATCACAATAAACTGAGTCACTATATTCACTGCAGGAAAATCCCGCTTCAGCCAATTCCCTCGGAGTATGATAGGGGAAGTTCTTCTCAAAGCCCTTGAATGTGGCTGCTTTGGCCATCAGCATATCATTTCGTTGAGAAGGGCTTGGGGGGTTCTCGTGGGGAAGCCGGGTATAAACATGCCCGGAAGGTGCATGATGTGATTTACGGGTATGCAGATCCCTTGGCTCGAACGGCGTGTGGGGAGGCGCGTGAGTTACTAGTAATCCTGGAACCGGTGCAAAACGAAGACCAGTAAATGAGTTGCCCGTCAGGGGGTTACGAAAGTGAACCGGTGTATGTCTCTCTTCCCCGGGCTCTCTAGGTAGAAGAAGAAGGTATCCACGCTGTGGGGCTCGAAAAACATTCGGGTTAAGCCAATGACATTCCATATTTAGATCCGTCCAGAGGTATATTTGTTTATAGCTCTCTGACCAGTTTCTTACAGGAAAGTTCCCTCAGCTCATTCAATTGCTCCCGGCGTTGGGGGGCACCGGCGCAGCCCTGCGTTGATCAAAAAGGTGTTGAATGGTCAGAACGGGATGTTTAAGTAGCAGGCGAGGGCCAGCCCATGTCATCACTTCACGAATTTGTCGGCGTTGTTCTGGTTTATAGCAGTGGATTTGGCAGTTAGCGCAGGTGGGTTTTTCGACGCCATAAATACAGCGTTCAAGCCGTCGCTTGCTGAAAGCCAGCAGAGACAGGCATTCATTGCACAGGGTGGGGTGCTGGTGGTGGTGGTGGCAGTAAAGCTCAATCATGCGGGTAACGGTAAAATATTCACGGGCCAGCCTGGGGTGATCTTTCAGGCGGCCTTTGAGAGCGAGGGGCATAAACAACGTAACCTTCTCTGTTTCGAGGAAGCCATCCTCCCATAATCCGCCTTGATTGCCAAATCAGGCCATTCGAAAATGGCACTGACGAAGTCTGATAGCCATTGAGAACCAGCCTATTCGTGTCGTTTATACCAGTTGACCAGTGACAAAACTGAACTTTTCTCAAGAAGTTATTTCTACTACTCAAGTACTGAACAAATTTGCTCAGCCCATTAAAATAATCACTTGAGTCAGTAATTATGCAAACCACTATCAGCAGCTGCCACAGTACCCCTTCTACACCAGAGCCTCAGGCTGCTGGTCAGTCATTACCAGAGAACATTACTGTTAACCCCAGTGCTGTAAAGGAGACTGTTTCACGATATATCATCGAACATCAAAAAATACCCTTGTCCTTGAGAACTGTATTAAAACTGACAAACGAAGCCTGCCTCTCGCTGCTCAAAAAAATTCCTTCAGGTGGAACAGAGTCAGAAAAAAAAGAAGCAATTCATCGTATGGTTGAAGAAATGATCTATCACGACCTGCCCAGTGTTAAGCTTCAGGAAATTGATGATTTATTCAAGCGCCTCCCCCTGGTAGCAAAGAAGCTTGAGTATAAAGATATCCATACCAGTGAGTTTATCCATCGACGGGAAGTATCGGAGGCAAGCAATGAATCACTAACCTGTGTTAAATTGGGGTACCTGAGTTTTAATGTTTATGACGAAATTGACAGCATAAAATCCCGTATAAAGGTGATCAACAAGGTGACTCAATGGGTGTGCGACTATCTGCAAAAACTGCCGGACAGTCGGGTAACTTTTATATCCATGGGGGCTGGAGCATTGTTGATGGAGCAGCTGATTCACCAGCAAATCACCAAGAGCGGGGTATCAGATAAAAAAATTGCCTGGCGCTGTATAGATATTGATTATGTCGAGGATTCCTCTCGTTCCCCGGGGTCTTCACCGACCCTTAAAAATGTCAGAAAGCAGTTTATAGAGGGAAAAAATGTCCGGTTTTTTACTACAGCAACCACCTACCTGAACAAAAAGTTAAATGGTCAGCAACTCCGGACCACAGATAAAGAAAATAGTGCGATTGTCATTTTAGAATTTAACCCGCCCACACCCACGCATGGCAACAGTCAAGAGACAGCACCTTGTAATACTGGTGGATATATAGTGTCAGGCGCACCCTGTGAGATTGCCAGGGCAAATTCTGTTTTCTTATTAATTGGAGCAGAAGATCAACATTCAGATCTTGAAAAGTTCGTTGGTGAACTTGATTCTTCAATATCATGGATGAGTTCATCAATGCAGTTTATTAAAGTTTCAATAAATGTCTCAGGTGAGCCGGAGGTTTACCTTTCAGAATTCTATAAAAAGAATTGTGAAGCACTCGGCCTGAAGTTCAAAAGCATTGTGTTATCTCATTTGAATCAACAAAAGGCTATCGGTTCCCCTATCATCAGGGCTGAAAAGGCACTCAATGAACTAAAAGAATTCATTCTCCAGGCTGGCTGGTCTGCACAGGTGTTTGCATATTCAGAATACAGTGACAGCATTGATCAACTCACCAGGCACTTTTACAGCGGGCAACAAGCCAGTATTGATCGGTCTCCCGGGGCGTTGTTCAAATTGCAAAACAAACAGATAACCATCACCGATAGTGCAGATTTTGCAGCTTTGAGCATCAGTCAAGGTGCCGTATAGAAGAGAACCGGGGCTTCTCTCCATTAAAGACAAAGTCAGCTCAACTCTTATCAGGGCTTGTTGACGCGTTGCGAGTAAGCAACGAAACGTCAACAGGGCCCTTTTGAGCGTTTTCACTTTAGTGTTATGTGCTGTTATGCTCCCGCCCACCGTTATAAAAAAATTGTCGGTTTGTACAATCTCTGTGCAATTAAATGGGAAGCAAAAGATGTCTGAGACGGTTAGCCGTGAATTGCTTGAAAAGGCCAAATTAAATCAGGAAACCTCATTAATAGCCTGGTCCGAACTGCTGCGTTACTTTGCCCAGGGGGTTGTGCTGCTGGTAGATGATTCGCTGGACCTGATTGATGTTGGCTATCAGATCTCGGTAGACAATAAATCAGCGGTAGAAGCCTGGGTTGAACAGGGTGTCCTGGGGGCAGTCAGCGATGAGCAGGCCCGGTCCTGGGTTACCGATAATCGTGATCTGTGGGCGGTTGTGGTTCGCCCCTGGGTACTGGTGCAGGAAAGAGAGCAGGAAAGACGTTAGGGGCTGTTTCGGAATAAGGGATAATGAACCTTTCACTATTTTCAAATGTCTGAGCAGGGAGGATAACTGAAGCAGAGATTGGAGACACCATGAATATTGGCAATTTAGCAACTGGTTTGGCGGGGCTTGGCCTGACAGCTGCCGTAAATCTCAATTATGGTCTGGCTAACTGTTCACCCCTGGTTCAGTGGCAAGGTCATTGTGTCATGTGTCTTTCCGCTACCATGGGAACCAGTTTAAGTCTGCTGCAATGCCTTCAGGAAGGCAGAAACCTGTCGGCCAGAACAGTGGCTACACTGGCAACCAACGCTTGTGTTCTTACTTACAGTTGCCTGAAATCCCTGGTTGATCTCAAAAATAGCTGTCTTGAGGATATCATTATTTCTCGAAACCTGATCTCTCTGCGTTGTCCACCCTCTTTTGAAATGTCTTTAGCGATAAACTGGGGGGAGGAGAAATAACAAGAGTCATCTGTTGCCATTGATTGAACTTACATTGCCGACTGATGGTCTGTAATAACAGATTTCTTGGAAAGGGGAATACTAAAATGCATGCTTCTCTTGATCCGCCATCAGGCCTGCGCTATTCGCAGCTGGTTGGTAAAAAAGATGCAGCTTCCCAAACCGAAGGTTGTTGCCAGGTGACAATGCCCAGCGGCAGGGCTGTCAGCTGCGCACAACCCAGCCCGCCGGACTGCCCGGATACGGATAACAGTATTACTACGGCAGACAAATCCTTGTCTGATTACGGTGTAAAGTTTGCCAGAGAGGTCTTACAGATTGGTCAGCAGGGCAGCAATAAGTTGATACGCAGTGTCGCCGGTTTCACCTCTCAGCATGTGATTAAATCGGGGCAATTCCCTGTCGTATTTCCAGACATAAAACAGATCTTGATGTTTTTGGCGGCAATGCCTGCTCTGGCGGGTGCCCACCCGATGAGTACCAGACCGGCATGCCCTGATGGTGTGCCTGGCAGCAGCATGACCTCCGATAACAGTAATGGGGTAAACGAGTCAGCTACCTCATACACCCCAGCCTCCATCTACCCAACGACAAACCTGACCACGACTTCTGAACCCACCTCTTTTTACGAGAGCGAAAGGTTTGTTGGTTTGTGTGTCATCGGTGGAATTGCCGCTCTTGTGGGCTTGTGTTGCGCTTATGCATACTGTTCTCACGTCCATATCGAGTATCAGCGATTCAAGTACCAAAACCCTAATGCATCACGCCGTGAACTCATTAAAGCAGCTTTCAATAACCCAAATGATCTCGAAAGAACCCGGTATAACTGGCGGGCAAGGTATCAACTGCCAGTTCGCCCTGCTCAAAGCCCCCCTGCGTCGGTGCCAGTTCCCCATACTCAAAGAGCCCCGGTGCCGACAGCGCCAACCACTTGTGAGCAGGGAACACAAACAACTTGCGAGCAGGGAACACAAACGTATCCAGTGATTAATGACTCACCACTACAAGAGCAACAACCACCAACCTATGATGAAGCAACACGTACTTAGCCTGAAAATCCTCAGGCATCAGGTACATGACCATTTGCTTTTCAGGTAACCCTTAAGCCTTTCGATTCATCCTCCTGCGTCTGATTTTCGGAGCATTCTTATCCATGTCCACTGTAATGATGCCAATCACATCAATCTTCTTGATTGAACTTGATTGCCGATTGATGGTCAAAATCAGCAGATTGTTTCGAAAGGAATTTCAAAAATGCACGCTATCCCTGAATCGTCATCCAGCTCGCCTCATGCGCAAATGGTTGCTATCAAAAAGGACGCAGCTTCCCAAATCGAATGTTCTCCTCAGGTGTCAATGACTAATGGCAGGGTTGTCAACTGCGCACACCCCAGCCAGTCGGTGTGCCCGGATAAAATCATTAGTAAAACAGACAAATCCCTCTCTGGTTACGGAGTACAGCTTGTCAATGAGACCTTACAGGCCGGTCTGCAGGGCGGCAATAAGCTGATACACAATGTCGCCGGTTTCGCCCTTCAGCATTTGATGAAATCAGGGCAGTTCCCTGGCGTATTTCCGGACATAAAACAGAGTCTGATGTTTTTGGCGGCAATGCCTGCTCTGGCGGGTGCCCACCCGGTGAGTACCAGACCGGTATGCCCTGATGGCGCGCCTGGCTGCAGCATGACCTACGCTTACAGTAATGGGGTAAATGTGGCAGATACCCCATACAACCCACCCTTTGCCTATTCAACGACAAACCTGAACACGACTTCTGAGCCCACCTCTTTTTACGAGAGCGAAGGGTTCGAGGCCTTGTGTATCTTCGGTGGAATGGCGGTCCTTGCGGGGGTGTTTTTCGGTATTGGTTGCTGCGCCAACGTCCATGCCAGGTATCAGCAATTCAAGTACTACAACCCTGATGCATCAAGCTATCAATTAATTAAAGCAGCATTCCATAACCCAAATGATATGGAAAGAACCCGGTATAATCCGGAGGAAATGTACCGACTGCCAGCTCCCTCTGCTCAAAGAGCCCCTGCGCCGACAGCGCCAGCCACTTGTGGGCAGGGAACACAAACAACCTGCAAGCATGGAACACAAGCAGTTCCCTTGATTAATAAACCAGCACCACAAGAGCAACCACCGACCTATGAAGAAGCAATAGCGTTTTCGGTTAGATAAGATGGGCAACTGACCAAGTGGTCGTTCACCAGCCCCATCGCCTGCATATAGGCATAACAGATCGTGCTGCCAACAAAACTGAAACCGCGTTTTTTCAGATCGTCACTCATCCGGTCTGAAATATCTGTGGTGGCCGGTACGTCACTCATGGATTGTCGCCGGTTGATGATGGGCTGATGGTTTACAAACGACCACAGATACTGGCTGAAACTGCCAAATTCCTCCTGCACCCGGATGAACGCCTTGGCATTGTTAATGGCGCTCCGGATTTTCAGCCGGTTGCGGATAATGCCAGCGTCCTGCATCAGCTTTTCAATATCCGGGTCTGTCATTCTGGCCACTTGTTGAACGTCAAATTGATGAAATGCTGTCCGGTAGCCTTCCCGGCGCTTCAGGATGGTGATCCAGCTCAGACCTGCCTGGGCACCTTCAAGAATCAGGAATTCAAAGAGTTTCTGGTCGTTATGACAGGGAACCCCCCACTCTGTGTCATGGTATTGGGTATAGAGTTCATCGCCATGGCACCAGCTGCATCGAGAATCGTTCAAGATAAAAAACTCCTTTTATCAGGCGCTTGCCAACAGGGGTAGTTTGCCAATTAGATCAGATAACGCATTTATTTGCAGTTTTCTGGCTACCAGTAACAATGGCAGTTAAGATAGTTGTTTACTTTATTAAGGGCATAAACAGATGAAGATAGCCAAAGAGAAAGTGGCTCTGTTCCATTACACTCTGAAAAATGATGCGGGAGAAGTTCTCGACAGTTCGGAAGGCGAGTCGCCCATGGCTTATCTTCACGGTGAGCACAATATTGTCGAAGGACTGGAAAATGCCCTGGAAGGCAAGCAGGCTGGGGACAAGTTTGATGTGGTGGTTGAGCCTGCTGAAGGCTACGGCGAGTACGACGAAAGTCTGGTGCAGCCGGTACCGAAAGAGCAGTTTGGTGACCATCCTGTAGAGGTGGGTAACCAGTTCCATGCCGATACCGCCATTGGCCCACGTATTGTCACCGTGGTGGCTATTGATGATGAAGAGAACCAGGTGGTGATCGACGCTAACCATTCCCTGGCGGGTGAGAATCTGCACTTTAGCGTTGAAGTGGTTGAGGTTCGTGAAGCCACCAAGGAAGAGCTGGACCACGGTCATGTGCATGGGCCTGGCGGACATGTTCACTGAGTCTATCAAATCCCACAGTGTGAAGCGTTGAGCAGAACGTTGATCTCATAAGCCGGATATCTCCGGCTTCTTTATGGCAATTATATCGTGATATAAACCGCATGGCGGGTTTTATGGTGAGTGAGAAGCTGAATATTGCTAAGCACGCCACTTTCCACCATGGAGCGAAAAGCCAGGGCTGTTCTCATTTTTTGCAGATCATCCTGATGTTCCCACAGGCCAAGCTCCTCCATCAGCACCCGGATCTTGAAGGTTTTTCCCTTATGCATGGTATCGATTACCTGTTGTAGCGGTGCTAACAGAAGGTTCAGGCGCATACATCTCTCCTTACCAATTCAGTATTCCGGACTGATCAGTCCAGTTTTTTAAAATCTGTGGGTGTAATAAGCTTTCTGCTTATATCTGTAGAATCTTAAATATGGCTCCGGAAATGATTTTTGACCGTTAGACCTTGGTTTGAGTCACTTGATCGCGATCTGGAGGGGGATATTATTGCGGATACTGTTTTTGCCGTTCCCAAGCGAAAAAACAAACAATCAACTCATCCGATGGGTTGATTGTTTGTTCCGGCTGTTAGCCAATAAAAGGACTGAGCAGCAGGTAAAGATAACGGGCAGCGATACCGGCACAGATACCACCAACCGTATGAGCCAGAATGGCTTTTGAGGTGAGCTGGCGAAAGCCAAGAGAGTCGAGCATGGCCGTATGGGTACTCAGGTAACCACTCCAGCACATACCCATAGCTGTAAACACAGCAATATCACTGCCACCAATAATGCCCTGGCTGATAAAGTTTGGTACCAGCGACATGGCGGCACCAACCGCACCCAGCGAGGTAATGGGGAAGGCAACCAGTTCGGCATGATCAAAACCAAACAGCAGCTCAAACAGCCAGGTAACGTGGCTGGCCAGTTTGGGCAGCAGGGCGACTCCCTCAAACGCTCCACCGGTATAGCCGGTTACTGGTGCGCCAAAGGTCAGGACCATAACAAACGTACTGATGATTAAGACTCCGGGAATAATCGCTACCCCCATTTTGACGCCGCCTTTACCGCCATCCAGCAGAGCGTTGAGGAATCTCAACCAGACCGGATCTGTGGAGCTGTGGTCATCCAGAAGTTCACTGTGAGTATCTTTAATGCTTAGCTCATGCAGCCGGGAATCATTTCGGATAAGGCGCTGCATCAGCCGTGTGGATATGATGGCTCCAATAAGGGCACCGCCCAGACCAATCATGGCCGGCAGGAAATAGGTAGCGCCAGTCTCATTATTCTGCAGGGTTGCCATAAAGGTGATGACAATAAGTCCCATACCAAAAGAGGTACCGAAATTGGTCAGTGAAATGATTTCGGGAACCTTAAAGGAGTGGTTGAAACGCCTGTCTTTTGCCAGGCCAATGATGGCCGGGTTATCTGAGAAAAAGGTCATCATGGCCGCCATGGCAGCACGGCCGGGGAGATTGAACACAGGTCTCATTAATGGCACCAGCAGCCGTTCAATCAGGGAAATGACATGGAACTCCATCAGCAGACGGCCTGCGGCACCGGTCAATACGGTGATCCCCATCAGGAACAGCACGGTGTTTAACAACAGCTGGTGCGCGGTGTTGAAGAGGGTGTTGAACATGTGGGTAACACCCATAGTCTGGCCAAGGTAGCCAAACAAAAGTCCTGCCAAGAGAAGAAGGACTAACGGCTCTACGATTTGACGTACACCCGTTGAGGTTTCCGATTTGGTCGAGACTGCATCACTCATAGAAATACCAGAAAGAAAGGAACCTTCAGATTAGACAATATTTTTTGGTCCCGCAGTATCGGTATTAGTCAGAAAAGAAATAAGTGCAGGCGAGATAAATTATTGATTTGAACAATGGAACTAATCACAGTGACAGGCAGTCCAAACCTGTTTGCCTGTCACTTTATATCCGGGGTTATCGGTTGCGATCAATGCTCCCGGGTCGCGCGGAAAGTCACATCCGGGTAGCGCTCTTCTGCCAGGGAAAGGTTGACCCGGGTGGGTGCCAGATAGGTTAGATGGCCACCGCCATCCATAGCCAGGTTATCAGCGCACTTGCGCTTGAACTCTTCCAGCTTTTTCTGGTCACTGCAGTCAATCCAGCGCGCGGTGTTGACGTTAACCGGCTCATAGATCGCTTCAACTTTGTATTCATCTTTCAGTCGGCGCATGACCACATCAAACTGCAGTACACCCACTGCCCCCAGGATCAGGTCATTATTGTTCACTGGCATGAATAGCTGGGTAGCACCTTCTTCCGAGAGCTGTTGCAGCCCTTTTTGCAATTGCTTGAGCTTTAATGGGTCTTTCAGGCGGACACGGCGGAACAGCTCGGGCGCAAAGTGAGGGATGCCCATAAACTTGAGCATTTCACCCTGGGTAAAGGTGTCACCAATCTGTATAGTCCCGTGGTTGTGCAGACCGATGATATCACCGGAGGTCGCTTCATCCACATGGGAACGGTCACCCGCCAGGAACGTCACGGCATCGGCAATTTTTACATCCTTGCCGATACGAACATGTTTCATTTTCATATTCCGGGTGTATTTGCCGGAACAGATTCTCAGAAAGGCAATGCGGTCACGGTGTTTGGGGTCCATATTGGCCTGGATTTTAAAGACGAACCCAGAGAAGTTCTCTTCATTGGCGACCACCGTGCGTTCATTGGTTTCCCGGGGCATGGGGGAGGGAGCCCACTTGACAAAATCATCCAGCATTTCCCGAACGCCGAAGTTGGCCAGTGCGGTACCAAAGAAGACCGGAGTCATCCGACCGGCAAGGTACTCTTCCAGGTCAAACTCATGGCTGGCACCTTTCACCAGCTCAATTTCCTCCATCAACTCTTCATGGAGATCACCCAGCAGGGTTCTGGCTTCTGCTGATTCCAGACCTTTGATTCGGATATCTTCCGGAACCACACTGGCCTGACCGGGTTTGAACACATGAATGGTATCGGTATAGAGGTTATAAACCCCTTTGAACTGTTTACCCATGCCGATAGGCCAGGTGATAGGTGCACACTGGATTTTCAGAATATCTTCAATTTCATCCAGCACGTCAATCTGGTCACGGACTTCACGGTCCATTTTATTGACGAAGGTAAATATTGGTGTGTCCCTCAGGCGGCAGACTTCCATCAGTTTGATGGTGCGATCTTCGACACCTTTGGCGCCATCGATCACCATAAGGCAGCTGTCAACTGCGGTCAGTGTCCGGTAGGTGTCCTCGGAGAAGTCTTCGTGTCCGGGCGTATCCAGAAGGTTTACGGTACGGCCGTCATAGGGAAACTGCATCACCGAGGTGGTGATGGAGATACCACGCTCCTGTTCCATCTTCATCCAGTCAGAGGTGGCCATACGCCCGCTCTTGCGGCCTTTTACTGTACCGGCAAGCTGAATGGCACCGCCGAGCAGCAGGAGCTTTTCGGTAATCGTGGTTTTACCGGCATCGGGGTGGGAGATGATAGCAAAAGTGCGTCTGGCTTCAACTTCCCGGAGAAGTGGTGACGTTGTTGGAGGCATGAGCGGGTTCCAAATTGTGTACGTATCTCTGTACACAGGTGCCTACCGCAAAGAAGGGATGTGTACAAAACAAGAAAATAATCAAAATTTGGGTGAATTATCCAAATCGGGGGGATGACTGCAAGTAGGCTGGCGGTCAGTCCGGTGATTCTGTGGTTTAAAAAACGAAGACCGGACTTTCAACTCGCTGAATTGGCAAGAGATGGTAATTAATCGTGAGGTGTCACCGGGCCAGAGGGCTTGAAATCAATCATTATCCGGGCTGGCTGATGATACCAGTTGGAAAAATTGAACCATGCCGGATAATCGGTTCTGGTGGCCAGTTGATACTTCTGCAGGTTTTGAGTCCTGTGGACAACCCGTGGCAAAATGGTTCCGGCTTTCATGCCGTTGGTGACTTTACGTTGCACATTCACCGTTACCTGTTCAGTGGCTTCGCCTGAAACGTCATCAAAGTGGGTGAAGGTTACGTCAACGTCTACAGGGTAATCGACAATACCCCACCAGTTCTCCTGGTCAACGAGAAGAAAGCGGCCTTGCTTCATTTGCTGCCGGTCGAACATTTCCTGTTCTCTGGCGTTGATCATGGCGTCTTCGTTGAAGGCAAAATCTGAGTATCGTATCGCTCCACCATGTGCAACTTTATAACCCGTAATTTTCCAGGGTGAGTTTTCCGGGAGTTCAATCGATGTCAGGCCGACAGCGCCCAGATAGGGCGAGGTTGCATGGACCACTGAGTAGATGGCTGCTGCGGTAACAGCAATGACTGTCAGCACCACTGCAACCGCAATCAGCCCGTCCGACACCCGTTCACTGAAGGAAGAATCGTCGTCAATGGTATGGCCTCCCCAGAAAATCGGGCCATCCCACCAACCCAGGTGTGAATGATGATGGGTGTGTTCAATATGAATATAGTCGGGGTTACCTGAACGGGAAGGGTAGTAATAACGATTGAGCTTAAGCTGAAACAGCGCCATATGTCGGTAGTCAATTGGCAGAGAGTAGTTGCTATGGCTTTGCCCGGGAAATCCAGCATGGCTACTGGCATAATCAAGCTGCGGATAAGTGATAAAAATGGTCAGAACCAGAAGTAAGGCTATGTTGGGTAGCCTGTTGACAACTTGCGCGGGCATTCTTGCACTCCGGGTGGAAGTTTCTCCGCTGATCAATTCGGAATGAAATCTTCCAACGTGTTTGGTAACTACTGTGATTAACTCCATTAGATCCGGGTTGTATGGAAAAGTTCCCTCTATTGCCTTCCCAGCTTAGCGTTATTAACCGGGTTATGAGCTTGATTTGTTGTTTTGCCCGGCAATTTTTCGTGTTCAGTCTGGGTTAATAACCAAGGATCAAAAAAATACTTTTTTAAATCACCTTAATTCATTAACCATGTTATCAGGAAAAAATCGGCGGTATGGGCTGACAGCATTTCACTGGCAATGAAACCCAGAACAAGAGCACCGGAGATAATTAACAGAGGCTCAAGCAGGGCCATAACACTGATGCAGGTCTGGCTCATTCCCAGCGTCTGATAAAGCTGTATTTCCTGCCTTCGTTCCTGAAGGTTGCGGGTCAATGCATAAAAAAGGGTCAGCAGGCACAACCCGAGCGTGACAAACGAGATGAATATCAGGCTGACCGCTGCCCTGTTCAGATAGCTATAAAGTAGCTCCAGTTCTCTGGCTGGCATCGCGGCGGTTATCGCCAGGCCTTGTTCCGTGGCCGATTGAGTCAGGCTTTTTTCCAGCGCCAGAAGGGCCATGCGGTCCTGCAGTTTGATATCGATAAAAGAGATATCATCAGGGCTTGACCAGCTCGGCGTATTGCCTTTTGCGTAGGATTTTCTTGCGGTTATCAAACCTTCAATCGGGATATAAATACTGTCATCCTGATGGGTATTCTGCCGTGGCAAAATACCGGCGATGGTAAATAGCTCGTTGTATTCTTGTTCTAACCCTGGTTCGCTGCCATCGGCAATGGTGATCTGATCGTTGATTTGGTAACCAAGGGTATTGGCGATGTTTATCCCGATATAAGCGACCATCGGGTGAGTTGCTGGCGGTAATGTTTCTGGGCTGATCGGCCGTTGCTGTTTTCTCTGTGGGTGTTTTGCAGGGTTGGCTGAATGTCGAGTCAATCGCGCTATCCCTTCAGCGCTGGTACCAATAACGGTGATTCCCCGGTGAGTTTCGCCATAGGCATAAGGAATGGCGTATTCAATCTCCGGGTGGCTTATCAGCTTATTCAGCAGGCTCAGGCGCATTTGTGGTGGTGGTGAGCCCACATGGAATAGCGAGAACAGAACCAGGGGCATGGCCGGTGTTTCTTTACTGATGATCAGGTCGCTTTCCAGTGAATAGCGATCAATACTTTCAATCATTTGTTGCTTGATACCTTGAAACAGAAACACAAGGTAAAAACCAAAGGCCAGAACCAGCAGCATGGTCAGCGTGTTCTTTTTCCGATAGTTCATGCTCTTCATGGCGTGCTGAAAGGTCAGTAGTGCAGTACTGAGCCAGTGGATGTTTACCATAGCCTGGCCACCAGTTGTGAATGGTTGATGTCTGACATATCAATACAGCGGTCAAATCCCGGGTAAGGGGTATGGTCAACACAGATCAATGTCTGTGCATGTTCTCTGGTGCTTTTCAGCAGCATGTCATACAGGGTTGTTCGCGCCTGCGGGTCCAGTGCTGATGCGGCTTCATCGGCCAGAATCAGCGGGGGGGAGCCGATCAGTGCCCGGGCAATAGCCACCCGTTGTTGCTGACCAATGCTCAGCATGCCGGTGCTTTGGCGCAAGAGCTCGGGGTTCTCCATGTTGAGTGCGGCCATCAGCTGGTAGGCCTCATAATTCGCCGTGGTTTTCCGGTCTGCCAGCCGCTGCAGGCGCCACCTGGATAAACGACAGGGTAGTAAAATATTTTCCAGTGGATTCAGATAGGGGACCAATGTTGGCTGCTGGAAGATGTAGCCTATCTGTCCGGCTCGAAATGTCTCCCGCCCGGATCTGGACAGGCTGTCAATCTGCTGCCCAAGTATGTCAATTCTGCCACTGTCCGGTAGGAGTAACCCGGTCAGCAGTTGCAGTAGCGTGGTCTTGCCAGAGCCGTTTAACCCGGTAATCTGCAGGCGTTCGCCGTTCTCTACCGTAAACAGTGGTATCGACAGGCAGTTTTGCTTTCCTCTGCTTAATTCAAGCTTTTCTACGGTAACTGCCTGACTCATACATGGCCCTCTTGCAACGCACAGCTTTTTTTAATCGTTAAAAAAGTCCGGAAACACATCACTTTTTGCTGGATGTTTCTGCAACTGAACCTCCTGCTGTTTCTGACTTAGCTGCTGTTTACTTTGCCAGTTGTCACTGACCAGCCAGACGCTGGTGTGCTTTAAGTCAGGTATTGCTGCAAAAGCCAGGAATGTGAAATGAGACAGGTTTTCCGGGTGCTGACATTCGTATTCGAGATAGCCGTTGATTTCACTGAGCTGTGCAGCCAGCCATTCCGCCTTGGGATCAGGGCGGTCAAGCGGCTCAACAAGAAACAGCTTTTGCGTTTGCCGACACTGTGCATCGTCCGGAAGGGTAACCAGAGGGGTGAATTCTTGCAGAGACCGGGCCAGGGCACCGGGCGGTAGTGCGGTGATCGCGTTCGTCGCCTCCGGGGAGATGGAGAGGAACAGGTTAAGGGTATCCTGTTGCAAGTTAACATCCAGCAGCATGGATGCCGGTTCATAAGCCCGATGGATATTTTGCCCAATGGAGCGGTCTTTCCCATGGCTTGACGTTATCGCGACGGTCAGGCCCAGTATAAGCCAGGCAGTCACTGCTTTGTGGTGAATGTTCATGGGCAGCGTTCCTGAAGGTATCGCTTTCCAGCATCAATCAGTCCGGTACCTTTGAGAAAGTTGCGACCAATCAATAAC
The DNA here is from genome assembly GCF_049310205.1 of Endozoicomonas sp. ALC013. NCBI lineage: Bacteria > Pseudomonadati > Pseudomonadota > Gammaproteobacteria > Oceanospirillales > Endozoicomonadaceae > Endozoicomonas > Endozoicomonas sp. ALC013. The sequence continues at coordinate 24,084 of NZ_JBLYNS010000059.1, forward strand.
TGTTGAGGAAAATTGCTGCGACTGATTAAGGACATTTCTACAATGCGCGTAATCCGGCCCACTTTTACGGTGTTTCGGACAACCGCTCGTTTACTGGGCGCACCTTTATGGGTGATTATTCTGGCTACCCGGCTGACTGGTTGATGCATGGGAGTTTTCTGGCGGCTTTCCCGGTGAACGAAATCGTAGTAAACCCAGCGATAGCCATTTCTCTTAATATGCATGCGGATATTACGGGCATCCAGGGCAGTGGTTGTCGCACCACTGTCAACCAGTGATGCGACCTTATGTTGATTTATATTGACCAGCGTGGCGTTTTCCAGATAGCCAAACAGCGGTCGCCCGTTAGCGGTGCAGGGTTGGCTGGCTACTGGTGTCGACAGCGACAAACCTGAAAAGAAGACCACGGTAATGAACCGTAACAGCCGTTCTGATGGCTGCGTGGATGGGGGGGGGATGGTCCTGTTCATAGCTCTGAAAACCGCTTTACTCTGTTCAGCATTTATCTGAAAGCTATCGGCTATTCAGGTGACGGTTTGATAGGTGGCTTTCTCCACAAAGGCTTTGTGATTGATGTATTGCCTTGTCGTTTAACATGCCGGTACTTTTTATCCGACACAGTTTGTCTATTTGGGGGGATTCGTAGTTAAATACAGACTTTTAATTTCCGTTGCGACCGAGAAATGACCAAGCTTCCCTGCTTCAAGGCATACGATATCCGTGGCCGCCTGCCGGATGAACTTAATGAAGATATTGCTTACCGCATAGGGCGGGCCTATGGCGAGCACCTTAAACCGAAGGATGTCGTTGTTGGTGGCGATAGCCGCCTGACCAGTGAAGCCCTGAAACACTCATTGTCTGAAGGCCTGCGTGATGCCGGGGTCAATGTGCTGGATATTGGCCTGTCCGGTACCGAAGAGATCTATTTTGCCACATTCCACCTGGGGGTTGATGGCGGTGTTCAGGTGACGGCCAGTCACAACCCCATTGACTACAACGGTATGAAACTGGTGCAGGCCGGTGCGCAACCCATCAGTGGCGATAACGGCTTGCGGGAGATTCAGCAGCTGGCAGAGGAGAGCCGGTTTGGGGAGCCTGCGGCACAACGGGGCGGCTACAAGAAGATCTCTGTTCTGGATGATTATATCAGCCACGTTCTGGGGTATATCCAGGCTGACAGTCTCAAGCCGATGAAGCTGGTGGTCAATGCCGGTAACGGTGCAGCAGGGCATGTGGTGGATGCTATCGAGGAGCGATTCCGGGTGGCCGGTGTGCCGGTAGAGTTTATCAAAGTCCTGCACGAGCCGGATGGTCACTTCCCCCTGGGTATTCCTAATCCATTATTGCCTGAGTGTCGTCAGACAACGGTAGACGCCGTTCTGGAACATCAGGCCGATATGGGCATTGCCTGGGATGGCGACTTTGATCGTTGCTTCCTGTTTGATGAGCAGGGGCAGTTTATCGAGGGATATTATATTGTCGGGTTATTGGGGGAGGCTTTCCTGGCCCACAACCCCGCGGCAAAAATCATCCATGACCCCAGGCTGACCTGGAACACCATCGATCAGGTAAAAGCGGCGGGTGGTGAACCGGTGCTGTGTAAAACCGGTCACGCCTTTATCAAGCAGCGGATGCGCCGGGAAGATGCGGTTTATGGTGGCGAGATGAGTGCCCATCATTATTTCCGCGACTTTGCCTATTGTGACTCCGGCATGATTCCCTGGCTGCTGGTCGCTGAGTTGATTTCCAGAAAGGGTCACCCCTTGTCAGCGCTGGTCAGTGAGCGGATTGCTATGTTCCCGTCGTCCGGTGAAATTAACAGCCAATTGACCGATCCCCAGGCCGCTATAAAGCGTGTGCTGGCACACTATCAGCAAGATGCGCTGGAAATTGATAACACCGATGGCATCTCCCTGAATATGGGTCAATGGCGCTTTAACCTGCGACTGTCCAATACCGAGCCAGTGATTCGTCTGAATGTAGAAAGTCGTGGCGATGATGTGTTGATGCAGAAAAAAACTGCCGAGCTGCTGAAGCTGATTCGTGACTGATATTTTCAAGAGATTGCTCATTAAGGAGCAGTCTCTTCATTTGAGTTGGATAAATAAGGAGCCTTAAATGATCAAGAAATGCCTTTTTCCGGCAGCAGGCTATGGTACCCGGTTCCTGCCAGCCACCAAGTCCATGCCCAAAGAGATGATGCCCATCGTCAGCAAACCGCTGATTGAGTATGGTGTTGAAGAGGCACTGCAGGCCGGTATGTCGGATATCTGCATTGTCACCGGCCGGGGCAAACGCTCGCTGGAAGATCACTTTGATGTGAACTACGAACTGGAACATCAGATTTCCGGTACGGACAAGGAAAGCCTGCTGTCCGATATTCGCAGTGTGATTGATCAGTGTACCTTCTCCTACACCCGCCAGCGTGAGATGAAGGGACTTGGCCATGCGGTATTAACCGGGCAGACGCTGATTGGTGACCAGCCATTCGGCATGGTGCTGGCGGATGATCTCTGCATCAATCTCGGAGGGCCCGGCGTTCTCGCCCAGATGGCGCAACTCTATAAGCAGTTCCGTTGCAGTATCGTTGCAGTGCAGGAAGTACCCGAAGATGAAGTGCATAAATATGGGGTGATCGCTGGCCAGCACATTTCAGAAGATCTGCTACGGGTTGAGAATATGGTGGAAAAGCCCGCCAGAGAAGATGCGCCCAGTAATCTTGCTATCATTGGCCGCTATATTCTGACACCGGACATCTTTGACCTGATTCATGATACCCAGCCGGGTAAAGGTGGTGAAATTCAGATTACCGATGCTTTGATGGCTCAGGCGCAGCGAGGCTGTGTCATGGCTTATAAGTTCAAGGGTGAGCGTTTTGACTGTGGCAGTATTGAGGGCTTTATTGAGGCTACCAACTACTGTTACGACCATTTGTACCGTTAAAAAAAGGTCTGCTCCATCTCCTCTTTGGTCAGCTGAATCACACCACACCGGCAATTCCAGCCATTGGGTGGATAGTGTGTCTGCCAGAATGGGTCGTCTACCGGGCGGGCGGTGCTGCTGATGCTCTGCCCGGGGGTGCTCTTCCACGGCGTCATACATCAAATAGCGGGCAGTTTTGCTGTTGGCCTTGATGCACTGCCACTGGCCGACGGCATAGGTGCTCTGCAGGTGGGGTCTGAATGTCTTTTCTAATTTTTCGCTGCCCAGCTGCATATTCTTTAACTGGTATGGAAGAGTGGCAGTGTTATGACAACTTTGCCAGCTGGCTCTCAAGGTTTTTGATGTGTTTGTATGTTTGCCAGTTTTCAGTGATGCTATAGTGACAATGATAATTTTTGCAGATCGACACACATCCGGCTTTTAATAGACCATAATGGCAAGGTTTAATAAACTCAGGTTTAAAATCCATATACTGATCCAGTCCATGATTCAGCACACCCTGAACTAAATCGATTTCTGTGCTGGTCCAGCCATCACGGAGGGGTAAGCACTCATTTATGAAAAAATCTGCAAATTCATCATCCATCCAGTCTTGTGAATATTTTAAGCCCCAAACATCATCATACATAGTCATTGCACAGTGGAATCTCGCCAGGACCTGGTACTCTTCGGGAGCAAACAGGGTTTTACCTGACCAGTCTTTGTTAAGGAATTCTGTTAGCTCTGGAGGAAACTTTGAAAATATGAAATCAGCCAGCCACTCTTCCGTAAGCCCCTTGGAAGGCAAATCCTGACTGCTGATTGCCAGATCTTTCGGATCTATCTCAGCCAACTCCTCACATAATTGCGAAGCTAACCTTTCTTTAAGTCTTTCGAGTCTTACCTCCAAATCAAAACGGGAATTTCCATCAAAATCACGATAAGGGTAAACGAGCACTATATCATTTTCCTGAAACCTGGCCGGTGATTTGACAGACTCTGTTTTTGCACCACCAGACTTTAGAGCAGTAATTTGGTGTTCATCCAGCGAGTGCCCGGGACGCTCGCCGGAATCAGGAAGTCGGCTTGAACAAGGGGCTGATATTTGAACACTGGCATTGAATGAAGCTGCGAAAACAACCTCACTGACGTCTGAATTAGACGGTGGTAAAGGCAGTGAATGTGCATTGGAGCTTGCTAACGGGGGCATAGTCATTTGTATCCTTAATTAGATTTGGGGACACCACTTTCAGGCTGGCAGGATCGATGAATACTGTCGTCCATTGGTTATTTTAATCGTTGAAATCCAGTGGGTTTGACTCCCACCCGGTTCCTGATGCGCTTTCCTCTGACACCGCCAGGAATCCAGCATCAGTACTATCACGGTTATCAGTTAATGAACCAGTAACTGTTAAAAGTGGAATCAGCAGTCTTTCGCACTCTGCATGGCCATTTTGGCGAGCGACGTCCAGGGGCGTCAAGCCATCGCTATTTTTTATACTGATATCAATGCCGGGAGCTGTAAGTAACGCTTTGATGCACCCTGCCCGGCCAAATTGGGCAGCGCAGTGCTGGGGCGTGAAACCCTCGGTTGTTTTCAGATTGACGTTAATGCCCCTGGCGTTCAATAACAGCACGACGCACTCTACGTTGTCGCCTATGGCGGCCCAGTGCAGAGGCGTAAGGCCCCCGGGTAGTGTCATATTGACGTCAATGCCTTTGGCATTCAATAACACCATGACGCAGTCTGTATAGCCATAATGGACAGCGCAGCACAGGGGCGTCCAGCCTTCGTTAGTCGTCACATTGACGTCAATCCGGTCGTCGGTCAATAACGCCAGAATGCACTCTGCCTGACCTTTCGTGGCAGCCCAGTGCAGGGGCGTAAAGTCTGAAGACGATTTCGCATTGACGTCAATGCTGCCGGAGGACAGTAATACCCTGATGCACTCTGTGAGGTCTTCTGCGACAGCACGGTACAGGGGCGTAAAGCCATCGTTAGTCTCCACATTGACGTCAATGCCGTCGGTGGACAGTAATGCCCTGATGCACTCTGTGTGGCCTTCTGCGACAGCAAAGTACAGGGGCGTAA